>DASRSQ010000154.1:0-1914 GCA_035656475.1 Gemmataceae bacterium
CCTCGCGCGAAGGGCTAAGGGTGCTCGAACAGACCGTGCTGCTCGCTGCGGCAACCATCTACATGGACTATTTGCGCGACGCCGCCATCGTGGAAGTCCAGCGCAGCAACGTCCGTGTGCTTGAGGAGACGCTCAAGCAGACGCGCGATCGGTTCAACGTCGGCGAAGTCACCCGCACCGACGTTGCTCAGTCGCAAGCTCAGCTTGCCGCCGGTCGCACCCAGCTCATGACCGCCCAATCCACCCTGACGACGACGCGGTCGAATTTTCGCCGCATCGTCGGCAACGAACCGGGCCAGTTGGCGCCGGGTTCGCCGGTTGATCGTTTTCTGCCGGCATCGCTCGCTGGCGCCGTGGATCTTGCTCTGACCCAGAATCCCAATGTCACCGCGGCGATGTACGGCATCGACGTCAGCCACCTGCAGGTCAAGGTGGCCGAGGGCGCGCTGTTCCCGACCGTGAGCCTCCAGGCCAACGTCCAGCAGGGCTATCAGCAGCAACTCACGGTCCAGAAGCAGTTCTTTGCATCGGCGATCGCGCAGGTGTCGGTGCCGATTTATCAGGGTGGCGCGGAATATTCACTGATCCGCCAGTCCAAGGAAACATTGGCGCAACAACGTCTCACGCTCGAGCAGGTTCGCGATCAGACGCGCGCCAGCGTGGTGCAGGCCTGGGGGCAGCTCGTCGCGGGCAAGTCGCAGGTGGTATCGGCGCAGGCGCAGGTCGAAGCGTCCGAGGTCGCGCTCAACGGCATTCGCGAAGAGGCCAAGGCCGGACAGCGCACCACGTTCGACGTGTTGAACGCGCAGCAGACGCTCGTCAATGCGCGCGTGGCGCTGGTGACGGCTCAACACGATCGCGTCGTCGCGTCCTACGCCGTGTTGAATGCCATCGGGCGGCTGTCGCCTCAGGTGTTGAAGCTGAACACTACTGTTTACGATCCGAGTGTTCATTATCACCAGGTTCGCGACAGTTGGGCCGGTGTGCGTACGCCGGACGGACAGTGATCGCGCGCTGACGAAGGCTGTGTCCACAGCCCTTTGCTTGCAATCAATTGTTGCCATGCCATACCTTTGCAGGAGGCCGCGAAGCGATTCGTCCGATATCCGCGTGCTGATCGGCTTGCTGCAGAAGTCCGGGGCGGAGAATCGATGTTGGCATCGATTCGCGGTGCCCGATCCGGGGACAGATCGGGTTGGCGATCGAAATCCGAGCCCGCGTCTGGGACCCGAGAATCCTCTATCGCTTGCCGCCAGGATACTGGCGGGGGCCGCGAAGATGTGGAGTTGGACATGACGCAACCTGCAAAGGTCCAGGAACCCTCGATGGAGGAGATTCTGGCGTCGATCCGCCGCATCATCGCCGACGACGAAAAGCCGGGGGCGGCGGGGAAAGCAGCGGCCGCGGACGCGGCGGTTGCGAAATCCCAGCCGGCTACGCCGGCCTCCAAGCCATCCACGCCCGGGAAGTCGGCTGCCATGACCGCAATTCCTCCGGTTACGATCGCGCCGAAGCCAGCCGCCGACAACAGCCAGGATGACATCGACGCGCTGCTCGCGAACCTCGATGCCGCAACTACCCAGGAGGAGGTTCGAGCGGCCCCGGCCGAAGAGGTCTTCGAACTGACGGACGAGATGGCCGTGTCGTCTCCCGAAGAGACCGCTTTTCGGAAAGTCGAACCGCGCGACGATCTGGAATTCACCGAGACTGCGCCGGCCACCGCCGCCCGGCCGTCTCCTGCGGTCGCCCAGCGGCAAGCCGCTCCGAATGTCACGCCGGCGGCACAAATATTGTCACAGTCGACGGTTTCGGCGGTCGAGACCGCATTCAACTCGCTCGCCACCACTGTTTTAAGCAACAATGCCCGCACCCTTGAGGACCTCGTCAAGGAGATGCTGCGCCCGATGCTGAAGT
>DASRSQ010000155.1:0-8411 GCA_035656475.1 Gemmataceae bacterium
GAAGAACGAGCCATTGAGCGCAATTGCATTTCGCATGATCTGCACATATTCCTCCCGACGCCGGTAGTACATCGGCAGGATGACGTGCTCCAGTTTCTCACCGAGCGATGCGGCATCGCGCACGGGATCACTTGGGGTGCCGCCATCCTCGCCGATAGCCCAACCCGTGATTCCTTCGAGGTGACCTTCCAGCCACCAGCCGTCCCGCACACTCAAAGAGGGAATGCCATTGAGGGCCGCCTTCATGCCGCTGGTTCCCGAGGCCTCGTGCGGTTTCTGTGGCGTGTTAAGCCACAGGTCGACACCGGCGCACAGGAACTGGGCGAGCGCCATGTCATATTCTTCGAGGTAAACCACGCGAATCACGTCGCGCAGCTTCTCCGCTGCTTCAAATACGTGTCGGATTGTCTGTTTGCCTTCTTCGTCGGCAGGATGAGCTTTGCCGCTATACAAGACCTGAAAGGGACCTGTACTTTGAGCAATTCGTCGGAGCCTATCCAAATCCTGAAATAACAGATCGGGGCGTTTGTAGGCCGTGGCCCGCCGCGCAAAGGCGATCGTGAATGCCGTCGGATCGAGCTTAGCATTGGTGTAGCGCTCCACCTCCTGGAGCAACAGTCGCTTGGTCTGGGCGTGCGCGTCTTGAATTTCACCGAGCGGAATGCTGACAGCGTAGCGCAGATAAAGATTGTCTCGTCGCCACTGGGGAATGTGGCGGTCGAACAAGCGCTGGAACGGCGGCGCCGTCCACGTCGCAGCGTGCACGCCGTTCGTGATGGAGTTGATCGGATAATCGGGGAACATTGACTGCGAGATTTCCCCGTGCCGCATGGCGACGCCGTTCACGTAGTGCGAAAAGTATAGCGCCAGATAGGTCATGTTCAGCGTCGTCTGGAGACAGCATTCGGCGGCAGCGAGCGTCGCCACTGTCTCATCTCCGAGCACTCGCCGGGCGAGTTCGATTGGAAACTGATCATGGCCGGCGGGGATGGGCGTGTGCGTCGTGAACACACACCGCTGCCTGATTGTGTCACGAAGAGCTGGGGTGATCGCGGTTAGCCGCCCTTCTTGTCTCAATAGTCCCAGCACCAGCAACGCTGAATGTCCTTCATTCATGTGATAGGTTCGGATGTTCTCGTGTCCCAAAGATTGGAGCATTTCCACCCCGCCGATGCCAAGGATCACCTCCTGACAGAGTCGATAGTGCTGATCTTCTCCGTTCAAACAATCCGTCAGTGTCCGATCCCATACCGAATTCTCCGGCATCGCGGTGTCGAGGAGGTACACCGGGACCACGTGTCCCGAAACGCCGCGGATCGGATAGCGCCACACACCCACACGGACGACGCGTCCCTCGATTGACACCTGGACTCGGTTTGGAAGTGGTTCGAGGAATTGCTGCGGAGTCCATTCGCAGGTCGTTTCCGTCTGCTTGCCCCGCGCGTCGAGATGCTGGCGGAAATAACCCTTGCGGTGCAGGAGCGAGACACCGACCATCGGCAGGCCGACATCGGCCGCCGCACGCAAGGTGTCGCCTGCGAGAATGCCCAGGCCACCGGCATACGTCGGCATTCTTGGATTCAGGCCGACTTCCATCGAGAAGTACGCAACTGTCGTTGATTGATCCATCGTTTGACTCCAGCGCCAGACCCAATGGCTACAGTCGGCAATGTTTCATCGCAAACAGTATGCCTTCATTTTTTTCAGGTATTCGCTGGGATCTCTCTCCGAAAAACGCCGGAACCGCACACGGCTCGCGCCGATTTCGCCCAGTTCCGCATAATCGGCTTCTGTGCTTACTGCAATTTGCTCCGAAGAACCCTGCAGAGAATTCGCTGCTTGACCCGGCACAGCATATGCCACCCGATCGTCTGCCAAACCCAAACGGGACCCAACGGCGAAGTTGGCCCAAAATGCGGATCTGAGGGCGAAGGTCCTGGCGATCCCAGGCACGTGCAAAAGAAGCGGACATCCGAGACGACACGAATGCAAGCGAATGGATCGAAGCCGATTTGCATATTTCTCTGCGGCGACGTGATGACCGGCCGCGGCATCGATCAACTCCTGCCTCATCCGGGCAATCCAACGTTGCACGAGCCGTGCGTTCTTGACGCTCGTTTCTACGTCGAACTCGCCGAGCGCGTCTCAGGTCCCATTGTGCGGCCTCTCGATCCTGCCTACATCTGGGGCGACGCGCTGGACGAATTGCAACGGGCCAACGTGCGCATCGTCAATCTGGAAACGAGCATTACCACCAGCGACCGGTTCTGGCGGGGCAAGGAGATTCACTACCGCATGCATCCGCGCAACGTTGAATGCTTGAAGGTCGCGCACGTCGATTGTTGCTGTCTTGCAAACAATCACGTGCTGGATTGGGGTCGCGCGGGATTGCTGGAAACCCTTGAAACGCTGGACGGTGCCGGGCTACCTCATGCAGGAGCGGGGCGCGATCTCGCAGAAGCAGTGGTCCCCGTCATCCTGCCGATGGCCCCAGGCCGTCGCGTCCTGATTTTCGCGTTCGGCTCAACATCGAGCGGCATCCCGGCGGATTGGGCTGCGACTTCCGATCGGTCGGGCGTCAACCTCCTGGACGGCCTATGCGACGAGACCGCTCGCCGAATCGGCGAACTGATCGCTCAACACAAACGGATGGATGACCTCGTCATCGTTTCGATTCACTGGGGCGGCAATTGGGGCTACGACGTCACCGACCGAGAGATTCGTTTCGCCCACCGGCTCATCGACGATGGTGTCGATGTCGTTCACGGCCATTCGTCGCATCACGTCAAGGCTATCGAAATTTATCGCGACCGGCCCATCTTCTACGGCTGCGGCGACTTTATTGACGACTACGAAGGCATCAACGCGCACGAGTCCTTTCGAGCCGATCTGCGCTTGATGTACTTTGTTGCGATGGATCCGCAATCGCGCAAGCTCATCGAGTTGCGCCTGGTCCCACTGCGGTCCACGAAACTGCGACTGACTCGCGTACTGCGACCCGACGCGGAGTGGCTCCACGATCTCTTGAATCGCCTTGGGAACCGCTTCAGCACACATTTGCAATTGATGAACGACAGCAGTCTGGCGCTGAAGCGATAGATGCTCCAGCGCCAGACTCATGGGACGGATCGTTAGCGGAGTTCCATCATTCGAGGTTCAGACCAAGCAGGTACGTCTCGTAATTCCTCCGTTGCTCTTCTTCGCGCTGCCGGAAAGTCTTGATTTGCGCCTGAAACGCCTCGATCTGCGTTTCCTGCTCGTCTAGCTTCTTCAGGTAGCGCTGATAGGGTGGCGAGTTCATCGGCACGCGCTCCATGTTGGCGCGGATGCGCGCCTGGTCCTCGACGATGCCTCGCATCTGCTTCTCCACTTGGGCAATCTCGCGCTGCGTGTCGGCCAGCTTTGTCTTGAGGCTGATCGCCGTCTCCAGCGCTTTCTTCAGACCGGGACTGGCCACGGTGCTGCTGAGGTAAAAGCGGATCGTCTGATCGTCGGTCGTGGTCAGGATGATTTGATTGGTGCGTTGATGCTCCTCAACAACTTCCTGGCTCGCGGTCTTACCCGCCGGAACGCTCACCTGGAATCGATAAACGTCGCGCGTGCGCTCCACCGGTTCGTCCTTGCCGGCCAGTTTCCAGTCGGCCCGGAACGGATGTTCGATCAGGAGCAGCCGGTCGTGGGCAGATCGATTCTTCACGTTGTATGTCTTTGTCTCGCGCAGCTTGGACGTCGCGTATAGGATTCCTTTTACGATCTTGATCGTCCTCAGTTCGTCGGGCGCGGCTTTGGCGACCGGCTCTACCTCCAGACCCTGATCAAGAGCAAAGGTGATCAACCGTTCTTCCTTCGGCAACAGATCCAGGATGCGCGCATCGCCGGCATAACTCTCGCCTTCAAACACGGTGATTGGACCTTGCATCAGGTGAAGATTGGTCGTGTTTTTCAGCTTCACGGCAAGAAACGGATGCTTCGGTTCGACGCTGGAGTTGTAAAGGCTGAAACGCTTTCCCTCGATGGTCGCGTTCGCGATGGGCAACATCGAGGATCGTTGCCGACTCAGCGTGACGGGCTCCTTGATCACATATTGGAAGAACTCGCCGACTTCGCCGCTGGTCGCGCCGGGAGCGATGCTCTGGCCAATATCGAATGGCTTCGCCGGAGGCGCGGGCGCAGCGAACGCCGCCTTGGCGTCCTTGCGAAAACTCTCAAGCCGCCGCACGGCTTCCGGCTCCCGCATTGCGCCTGGATGTACCTGCGGGCGAAGATTGGCGAACAGCTCCAGCTCGACCCAGGGCCGCGGAATGTAGATTGGCTGATACATGTTCATCTGGAATGAAATCGGTCGGCCGGAGACGAGTGCGACGCGCACGTTCTGCCAATCGTCGTCGGTCGCGTTGTCCACGATGGCCCAGCCTTGCAGAAGCATCTTGTCGTTGTCATTGAGGACCAGGCGGTAACTGGTTTTCCAGATCGGGTTTTCGATCACGTAGCCGACGCGCACCTGCCGTTTGCCTTCGCCGGTGAATGCCAGGTTGACCGTGCGCTTGTGCGTGTCGTGCGAGAAGGCGAGCACCTCGACAGCGCGTTTCAGTTCCTCCTCCAGGTGCAGGTTGAGAAAGCGAACACGTTGAACTTCCTTGAGTGGCAGGCTACGCAGACCTTCCGCCGTGGTGACATTGAGGACGTCGATCTCTACCGCGTTGTCTTTGCCTGCCGGGACGCGTTGTTTCTCCACGCCGAGAATCGCGCCTTTGAGCGTCCGACCTTGCCAGTCCAGCTCGACTTTTTCGCCGCGTGCTTGCTGGAGCAGTTGCGCGTGGGATGGATTCTTGGTCAGGTCGAGAGCGAAGCTCTTCAACGACTTTTCCAGGGGATCGAAGCTGTCGTAGCTGACAGTTCGAACCTGCCCGCCCCCCAGATCCTGCAACACCATGCTCTTCAGCAGGTCGTTGATATCGCTGGCCGGGAACACGAAATCAACGGTTGCATTGCCTTCGATTTCCCCTTCGCGCTGAAAGTAGCCGACGCCGCTGTTGAAGAGCACAACGCGCGTGATCGGCAGCGATGTCGCGTTATTGTTCTTCTTCGCATTCGCAGTCGGCGGTGTTTCCTGCTTGGGTGGAACGATTCCGCCAGGCTGAGCCGGGATCGGCATTGGCCGCCAGATTGCCAAGGCGGATAAAGCGGCGGCGATGAGGATGGACGCAGCAAGGAAAGTGCGGCGCATGGGATTTCTCCTGTTGAATGATCATGAGGAATACGTCAAGGGGCTTGAGGCAATTCTCCACAGAGTGAGCGCACGGCGCGAGCCAGCAGCGGAGCGATCGGCACCACTTCGAACCAGGAATTGCCTGCCAAGGGGATGCTGTCCGTCGTCATCACCTTGGCAAAGGCTGCGGCGGATAGGCGATCGATTGCGTCCGGCGCCATCACCGCATGAGTGAAAACCGCGGAAACCTCTGATGCACCGGCTCCTCGGAGCGCTTGAGCAGCGCCCGCCAATGTTCGGCCAGTGCTGGCCATGTCATCCACAATGACACAGGGACAGTTCTTGACCTCGCCGAGAGCTTGAAGAGGAGCGGCGATGTCGGGTCCAGGCCGCGCTTTGGCGATCACGGCCAAGCGAGCCTCCAGCGCCAGAGCCAACCGCTGTGCACGTTTCAGTCCACCGGCGTCGGGCGACACAATCACGGGGTTTCGAAGGTCCCACCTTCTGAGACGCGGCAAAAACAACTCTTCGGGCGACAACAAAGAGACGGACATCGGAAACGCGCTTTCCAGCGCAGGCGTATGGAGATCGAGCACGATCAAATGATCGAGCCCGACGGAAGCGAGCAGCTTGGCGACAACCTGCGCCGAGCGCGGATCGCCGTCTCGACTTCGTTGATCCTGCCGCGCATATCCGAAATAAGGCGTAACGGCGATCACCCGAGCCGCTCCCGCTGCACGCGCGG
Organism: Gemmataceae bacterium; assembly: GCA_035656475.1. Classification (GTDB taxonomy): domain Bacteria; phylum Planctomycetota; class Planctomycetia; order Gemmatales; family Gemmataceae; genus SIAQ01. The sequence continues at coordinate 5,955 of DASRSQ010000155.1, forward strand.
CGTCCGTCAACAGCGCCAGCACCATGACGTTGTCGTTTACGGGGTGGCACGTCGGCTGAACGATGATGACGGCGGCATCTCGCACGTCCGCGCCGACGTGGACGCGCGTTTCGCCATCCGCGAACGACGCGATCTCCACTTGCTCCACGCTGACGCCCAGCTCATGCGCCAATGCAGCGTTGAGCGGACGGTGTGCATTGCCGCCGATCAGCTTGATGGGCATTCGTGGCCATGAAGGAATCATTGCTCTGGTTCTCGATGCATATGACGGGATCTGATTCGTGAATCGCGGGTGTAGTGCCAGGCGGTCAATCGCAATCACCGTGCCACGCCGCGCGGACTCAGGAATTCCACGGACTTACGAGACTTGTGCGGAGATTCTGAGCCTTATCGAAAGAACAACAGGAAGGTAGTGTGCCGAATCGCACACCGGAGTGCGGCTTGCAACGACACGAAAGCTCGCGCAGATCAGCGGACGATGGTGGGGTACAACCAGCCAGCCAAAAGTACCAGAATCGCAGTCGTGCCCGCAAGTACACCAAAATCCACCGCCAGATGAAATGTGGCCGCTCCGTCAGCCAACATGAGCGCACGAAGTGCGTCCACTTGATATGTCAGAGGGTTCACATGGGCCACCACTTTGAGCCAACCGGGCATCATTTCGGTGGGATAGATCGCATTGCTGGCGAAGAACAGCGGCATTGTCAGAAGCTGGCCGATGCCCATGAAACGCTCGCGCGTCTTGACCAGGCAGGCAATAATCAGCGACAGGGTCGAGAAACAGGCCCCACCCAGGAGCACGGCGGCCAGTACGCCGACCAGCGCCAGCGGGTTCCAATTGAGGCGCACGCCGAGAAGTGCAGCCAGGACGTAGACAACCGCGGCCTGAGAGAGAGCGCGAAGCCCGGCCGACAGCCCTTTGCCCAGCACCAGGGCCGTGCGCGGCGTCGGACTCACGATGAGCTTGTGCACCAACCCCAGGTCGCGCTCCCAGATCACGGCGATGCCGTAAAAAATCGCAATGAACAAGACGCTCTGCGCGAGAATGCCGGGGGCCATGAAGTCGAGGTAAGGCACATCGCCGGTAGGAATGGCGCGCGTTCGCGTGAAGACCTCGCCGAACACGAGCAACCAGAGGGCGGGTTGCACTGCCCGCGTAAGCAGCTCCGTGATGTCATGGCGCAACTTGCGGACTTCCAGCTCCGCCACGACCAGGGTCTTACGGACGAAGTTGACGATGGCGGCAGGGAAACGTGCGGGGGAAATGCCGGCCGTTTCAGCCGAGCCGTCGTGCGGCGCTTCGGAGTCGTGCGGTCTCACGGAAGCTATCTCCTTGTTCCAGCGCGTCGCCGGCGTAACGAATGAACACGTCGTCCAGGGTGGCGCCGGGCTGGTTGATGCTGGCCTTGAGGCCGGCTGGGGTGTCGTTGACCACGACCTTGCCTCGGTGCATGATCGCCAGACGGGAACAGAACGCGTCCGCCTCATCCATGAGATGGGACGTGAAGATGACGGTCGTGCCGTAGCGGTCCCGCAGTTGGAGCAGGTGGTCCCAAACCGCCTTGCGCGCGATCGGATCCAGTCCACCGGTCGGCTCGTCGAGAAACAGCACCTTCGGTTGATGCAGCATGGACTGGGCAATCTCCAAGCGGCGGATCATGCCGCCGGAATACTGATTCACGAGCCGGTTCGCGGCGTCGCTCAGTCCCATGAAGCTGAGTGCGTCCTGGATGCGTGCCTGGCGCTGCCCGCGCGGAATGTCATAGAGCTTGGCAAAGATCAAAAGGTTCTCGTAGCCGGTCAGCATGCCATCTGCAGAGATCAGTTGCGGCACATAGCCGATCGCCCGGCGCACGTCGCTGGCTTGCCGGACGATGTCGAAGCCAGCCACGCGAGCGCTCCCGGAAGTGGGCGGGAGCAAAGTGGTCAGCATTTTTATGGTGGTCGTCTTGCCCGCTCCATTCGGGCCTAACAGCGCATAGATTTCGCCACCTTCCACAGAGACGGTCAGCGCGTCGACGGCGATGCGCCCGTCGAACTGGCGGGTCAGCGATTGGGTTTCGACAACGACTGTCAATTCCAAGCCCTCCTGCTGAGCACTCAGAAAGCTGCCGCGGCCGCCTCTCCGAGGTACCAGTGCGGAATGCCGTCATCCGCCCCCCGAGCGGCATTCACCGCAAAAGCGATGCCTGGTTATTTGAGATTGCAATATGATGGTGGCGCAAAAAAACGCCCGGCGTCTTCGCCGGGGGAAAGGCAGAGCCAACTGCTTGCGGTTCGGTCGCAACCGACATACCGCTGTTCTTACCTCCCAGCCTGCCCTCCTCGTGTCCTCGATCGACCAGAGAGCCGCCAGGGTTACGCGTTGCGGCCGGGCCGCAAGCTCCATCCTACCGGTGGGTCCTCCGCTTTACTTGCCGCTCCTGCTTTCGGCAGTGCGCCTCGGCGTCTGACTGT
>DASRSQ010000156.1:0-4938 GCA_035656475.1 Gemmataceae bacterium
CGTTTCTCGCTGGATTGCAAGTCGGTGTCTGGCCCGATCTGGCAGCCCTGCAAAAGTTGCCGCAGACCAGCAGGCGCGTCGAACCAAAGATGAATGGCGAGGTCCGCAGGCGCCACCTGGCATTGTGGCATCGAGCGGTGAAAGCCGCGATTGCCTTTTACCGCGAGGGAACCGGTTGAAATTCACTTTGCATCACGGTTGAGAAGTCGGTACCATGGAGCGGAGGTTCATGTCACTTGCTGCGGAGAAAATTCATGAGAGCGCAAACGATCGGTCTCGTGCTTGCTTCCGTTGTCACGACTGCCTTTCTCGCCACGGTCGGTCTTGTGGTCGCCTGGCCTTACCTGACTGCCGAGCGAGCGCCCAGGCAACAGCAATTCGTCGGTTTCGGCAACAACCAGGTCATCATCAATAACGACGTCGTCATCGAACCCGAGATGCCGATCGATCAGCCGATCCCCGCGCCGCAGGCGCTCGAGGTCCGTGGCGAGGCGGTCCCCTCGAAGGATTACGTCGTCTCCAAGGCCCATACGCATGGCAATCTCACCGTGTTTCTCATCCATGGCCGGGACACGATGAAGGAAACCAAGCTGGTGACGTTGCAGGAAGCATTGGCCGCCAACACCGCCATCGTCCACGAAACCGGCGGAGGTCAGCTTCGCATCGACAATCGTGGCACCCAGCCGCTCTTCATCCAGGCAGGCGATATCGTCAAGGGAGGCACGCAGGATCGCGTGCTGCCGTTCGACATGCTGATCTCCGCCAACACCAACAACACGCCGATCCCCGCGCTCTGCGTCGAGCAGGGCCGATCACGCCCGCGTGGCAATGAGAATAGCGCGTCCTTCTCCAGCTCCAGCGAGCAATTGCCGACGCGCACGCTCAAGCTTGCCGCTCATCGCAATGTCCAGCGGGACGTGTGGGCCAACGTGCGGCAGTTGCAAACCAACCTGACGCGAAACGTCGGCGAGTCGGTGCAGGCGGCTCAGTCGCAAACCAGCCTGCAGCTCACGCTCGAGCATCCGGGCGTTCAGAACGCGATCCAGGATCACATGCTTGCCCTTGCCCCGATCACCCAGGACAAGGATGACGCGATCGGCTACGTAGTCGCCATCAATGGGAAGATCCACTCTGCCGACGTCTATGCGTCGAACGCTCTGTTCCTGAAGCTTTGGCCGAAGCTCATTCGCGCCGGCGCGGTCGAAGCCGTGGCCGAACGGCAAGGCGGCGTTCAGGCTGTCGCGCCAAATTCGGACGCCGTGCAGGCGTTCCTCGCTTCCGCGGAGCAGGGGCAGTCGTTCCGCGCCAATGGCGCCCGCACGATGACGATTCGCCTGGAATCGCAGCAGCAGGTGCTGTTCGACACGTGTGATCCGAACCAAAACAACCTGGTCCTGCACCGCACCGTGCTGGCGAGGTAGCAACACAACAAACGCCAAAACACAAACAAATCTCAATCGACAAAATCCAAACCATTCGTTTGGAGATTGCCTTTTGAGATTTGTTTGTGTTTTGGCGTTTGTTCTTGGATTTTCAAAGTGGAACTGCCCCGACACGTGCAGCGAAGCGAGCCAGGCGGGCCACAGTTTGGATGCCGAGCTGTTTGCCCAGGCGCCGGCGGTGAAACTCGACCGTTTTCTTGCTGATTTCAAGACGTGCCGCGATTTCCTTGGTGGACTGCCCGTCGGCAATCAAGCAGAGGACTTGCTGCAACCGAGGTGCCAGGCTCTCGAATGCTTTCAGGTCCCTGGCGATGCGACATTGTGCATACACTTCGATTGCCTCGTCCAGGACGGCGGCAATCGAATCCTTTCCGCACAGGATGCGCAGTTCTTCAAGTTGACCATGCCGTTTTCGGGACAACCACACGGGCAGGTCGTCCCCATCGCTTGCTTTCGTGGAAGAGCGTTTCATTTTGTTCTAAAGGCGATTGCGGTCCCAGACATAAATACAAGGAATGCATTTGGCGGTCAGAATCCAAGGCGAGCGCGCAGACAGGTCCGGTCGCAACAGAGATTGGCAATTTGCAAGGGCGGTCGTCACATTTTACTCGATGAAAGTCCAGATGCAGTCTATCGCTCGCATCTACTCGTAGTATGCGACATGTTCAAAGAATCAGGACTGGGGAAAACCCTGTGTGCTGTAAGAGAAATCACCGGGATGGAATTCACGCTTCGGCGCTGACCATGCCGGTGCGGATCGCGTAGCGCGTCAAACCGGCAATGTCGTGAATGTGCAGCGCTTCCATGATCTGGCCGCGATACATCTCGACCGTTTTGACGCTGATCCCCAGCCGACTGGCAATCTGCTTGGTGCTGTGCCCCTCCGCGACCAGCTGCAACACCTCGCGCTGCCGCGTGGTGAGCGGATTCTTTTCCACTTCCGACACACGTCGGCACGCCTCGAGCACATGCCCCGCAATCGTCGGGCTTAGATAGATCTGCCCGTCCGCCACCGCACGCACGGCTTGCTCGAGCTCGGCAATGCGCGCGTTCTTGACCAGGTAGCCGCTGGCGCCGGCACGCACCGCCTTAAGAACGAACTCCTCGGCCGCGTGCATCGACAAGGCGACGACGCGCACGTCCGGATGCTTCTTGACAATGCGCTCGGTCGCCTCGAAACCGTTAAGGCCCGCCATGGTGATGTCCATCAACACGACATCGCATGGGCAATCCGCAAGCAACGCAATTGCTTCATGACCGTCGGCCGCCTCGGCGACCACGCTAATGCCGGCGATCTTTTGCAGGAGGGCACGCAGACCCGCGCGAACGAGGTCATGGTCGTCAACAAGGATGACGCGGATCGGCTTCATGCGCTAGGCCTCGCGAACGTGATCAGAGACCGCCTTGATGCCCGTGGCCGGCTCCGCAGGCGGCGGCTCGGGGGGCCGAGTTTCCGTCACAGGCGTACGCCCTGCTGGCCAGACGAACCAGAGCACCAGGCAAGCGAGCAGGGGTAGGCAGCCGACGATGGCGATGCCCGTCGCATACGACTTCGTTTCGTCGATGTTGCGTCCCGCCAGCTTTTGCATGGTGCCCGAGCCGATCCATGCGATGGTGCCGAGCAAGCCCGATATCTTGCCCTGATGCTTGCGCGACAGTTCTTGCGTGAAGGAGTAGTAGTTCGGGTACACGCCCAGCGACCCCGCCGCGACAACGAGCAGCAGCGCAAGCAAGAGCAGGGATGGCGTCGAGAAAACACCATTCTCCTTGACGTTGGCGCTCGGCATGTATGCGACTGCCACGGCCACCAGCGTCATGCCCGCGCATAAGCTAAAGGTGACCACGCGCGCCCGATGCACCTCCCATTTTCGGCTGATGAGATATTTGACCAGCAGCCCGATGCCGATGCAGCCAACGTCGGCAGATACGTAGTACACCGACGTGAACCAGGCTGCGCTATCTTCGTAGCCATGGCTTTTCTCCAGATACATCGGCAGCCAGACGCGAAAGTATTGCCAGGTGAGATTGATGCAAATGACGATGGCGATCAGCACCGCGACCATGCGAAAGAAATCGACGGACCACAGTTGCGGTGTCCGGTCTGATTCCGGCAGTTCCTCAGTGGTGACGCGATGCTTGACATCGTCCGCGCGAATCATCGCCAGCCAGGGAATGACCCACAGCACTCCGAGGCAGCCGATCGCCGTGAACGGCGGCCGCCAGCCGCCCGGATCATCCGTCTTGAGCGCGAGGACAATGATCGGCGTGACGACGGAGCCAATCGCAGCCCCGCTCTGCAGGATGCTATTGCCCAGCGACCGGTCTGCCCGACTCAGAATGACCTGCGTGGTGACGAGCGCGCACGGCCAGTGTCCTGATTCGAAGAACCCGAGCGCCACGCGGCAAGCCAGGAAGCCGTAATATGCCTGCTCCTTGGCATCGCCGCCTGGCACCAGCGAGGCGCCGATCGAATCGGAATACGCGGTCGCAATGCCCGCGGCGGACCAGGCGGTCAGCACCGCTGGATAGAGAAAGCGCGGCCCGATCTTGTCCACGAGCATGCCGAAGAAGAACGCGCCGGCGGCAAACGCGTAGCTGAGGCCGGCATCGAGAGAGCCGTATTGCTCGTTCGTGAAGCTGTATTCGTCGCAGATACGTTTCGCGAGTACCGAGATGGTGAGACGGTCCATGTAGAGGAGCATCGTCGCGCACAGCAGCAGGCCGCACACGCCGTAGCGCCAGGTCGTCGAACGTTCGTTTGCCGTCATCACGCGTCCCAAGTCTTGCCGTCCCAGGCGACCACGCGTTCGAGAAATTTGACCACGTCGGCGGTGAAGACGCGATAAATCGTCTCCCCCTTCTCGGCGGTTGCGATCGACGGATTGCCGATGTGCCCCGGCTCCGTGCGATCCTTCGTGATCCATGCACGATGTGCCGGCGCGAATGCGGTGCCGAACGGCACCTCGGCCACCTTCGTATGCTCGATCACCAGGTGCGGCGCGATCCGCAGCATCATCGACGTCTCGTATTCGCAGGCGTGTCCCATCTGCGTCTGCTTGATCGACGGATCGACCTCGTTCGGCTTGCCGCCGAGCGTCCAGTAGGTGGTGCTGAGCAGGAGCAGATCACCGCGTTCGCGCACCTTTTGACGCAGCTCAAACAGCGCCTGTTGCGCCGGAATGATATTGCCGCCATGGCCGTTGACGAAGACGATACGGCGAAAGCCGTGCATGATCATGTTCTCGGCCAGGTCGATAAGCATATCCATGTACACGCGCGGCGACGCGGACATGGTGCCGGCGAAATCGAGATGATGATGCGAGTTGCCTAGCCATTGCAGCGGCGTGAAGAGCACCTTGCTCGCGACCGGCGCCTCCTTGACACGCCGGATCACTTCGCCAATCAGCATGCTATCGGTGAACACCGGCATGTGCCGGCCATGCTGTTCGATCGCCGCAATCGGAATGACAACGGGCGTATCCTTGGAAAGCGAGGC
>DASRSQ010000157.1:0-2860 GCA_035656475.1 Gemmataceae bacterium
CTTCCATCAGGCCGTCGACAAAGTTTTTGCAGAGCTCCGGCTTCTTCTCGATGGTCGAACGTTTGCAGGCCAGTACGTTGCTGAGCATCTTGATGCCGTAGTCGCTGTAAAGAATGCTGTTGATCTGCATTCCCTGCGCCCAGAGGCTCGGCGCGATACTGCCGAAGAAGTTGCCTTCGGCCTTGACCTGCTTTTCCGCCAACACCTTGATCAAGGCGGCCGCATCCATCGTGACCTTCTTGACCTTGCTGTCGTCGACGCCGGTTGCTTTTACGAACGCCGGCCAAAGTTGGAAGTCGCCGCTACCGACGTCGAAGGCCACAGTCTGGCCCTCCAGGTCTTTGGGCTTGGTTATGTTGGATTCCTTGAGCGAAAAGATTCCGACCGGTGAAATCGGCCAGATAGCGGCCACAGAAACGAGATCAAGTCCGCGGCTCGCGCAGTTCATCATCACGGCAAGATCGAGAATACCGAAATCGTATTGACCCTGGTCGACCGGCACGCAGACTTTGCCGGACCCGAATCCCCGATCGATGGTGACGTTTAGACCACGCTTCTCCCAGAAACCCATCTTTTTCGCTACGAAAGTGTAGCTGAACGTGCCGAGCGGCAACCACGGCAGCGTCAGCTTAACCTCTGTAGCCCCGTATGCGATGAACGGAGCCGAGATTCCCATTGCGCCGCTTGCACCGGCGACGCCGGCCATCTTCACGAATGAGCGTCGATTGATACGCGACATTGACGTCCTCCCTCTGTTTCTGACTTGCAACTCACGCAGCCGGATTTCTTTCCGTGGCCTTCACAGGCAACGAATCAAAAAAGTCGATTTTTGCCGGCAATTGCGCGAGCACGGTTTTGGCCAACATAACATGAATTCCGCGGTTGCCGTTGACGAACTGGGTGACGCGCATGTCGGCCGCCACACTGCACAACCGATAGGCATCATGAAATGCCATTGCATACTGTCGTTCGAGCACGCCGATCATGCTTCGCATGGCGATCCGCGCGGCATCGTCCAGGTCCTCGTGGAACGCCATGGTGACAAGGTGCTCAGGCGTTACCGCCATCGGCCACTCGAGTTTAAGATCATCGCGTAGAGACAAGCGGAAGTGTCCCTGAAGGCTGGTTTCAATCGCGGTCTGATTGATCTCGCCGTCACCCTGAGCGCCGTGTCCGTCGCCCACGCTAAACAGCCCGCCTTCAACCCAGATTGGAAGCAAGAGACGCGTACCCGCGACGAGCTCCTTGTTGTCAATATTGCCCCCGTAGCGATTAGGTGGACGGCTGTCGAGGCGGCCCCATTCGCGCGGCGGCGCCACGCCCATTTGTCCAAAGAACGGACGTGTGGGGATGTGTACGCCCGGCGCAACTTCGGCCGAACCGCGTTCGATATCGATGGGTATGATCGTCGTCTTTAGCGTCGGCGTTTCAGTGCCGAACATGCCCTTGAGCGGGCGTACAGTATTGTAGCCATATGGCTGCGTGAGCCTGATATCGATAATATCGACCTGCAGTATTTGCCCGGGCCTTGCGCCGCGCACTGCGATCGGTCCCGTCATGATATGAGGACCATCTCCGCGCTTGCCGCGGCTGACAATGTCGTGAATATCCGGCGGCAGCCACTCGGCCGGAACGTCGTGATCGGGATGGGCGGAGACAGTGCTTATGAGCACCTCGTCGCCGTCATCGACTTGCAGCACTGGTTCCAGGGCCCCGTCATGAAAGCCGATGTGAACGGTGTCAGAACGTGCCGTCAGGTGCTTCATGCTTTGAACTCCGGGAATCAGTCCTCAGCCACCGCCCGTGGCGGCACTGACGTCGCTTGATGTCTGCCAGTAAACGATGCGCCGTTCTGCGTGCGCGATGAGGCCATAAAGAATAAGTCCGGCGATGCTGAGCACTGTAATGGCCGCCATCATAAGGGGCGTATCGAGCAATCCGCCGGCAAGCTTGATAAGGTATCCGATACCTTCCTGCGAAGCGACGAACTCGGAGACGATCACGCCGATGATGGCCAATGTGATCGAAATCTTCATGCCGCTGAAAATATATGGAAGGGCGTTCGGCATTCGAATCTTCCAGAAAACCTGCCAGTCGCTGGCCATGAATGTGCGCGCCATGCGCGCGATGTCTTCGTCGATCGATTGAAATCCGAGGGCCGAATTGATCGTCATCGGAAAAAACGCGATCAGGAACGCCAGCAAAAGACTCGACATTGTTCCTGTGCCGAACCAGACGATGAACAGCGGGGCGATCGAAATCTTCGGAATCACCTGCGATACGATGATGATCGGATAGAATCCCTTGCGTAGAATTGACGAATAGGTGATCAGGATCGCCACCGCGATGCCGCCGATGACCGAAAGCGCGAAGCCCAGCACGGTCAGGTACAGCGACGGCCAGAGATGGGTCAGCAGAAGATCGCGACGCGCAATCATCGCCACGATAATTTCCGAGGGAGGTGGCAAGACGATGCTGCGTACGTGAAACGCCCGGACGGCAACTTCCCAGAAGACGAGCATGGCGATCGAGATCGCGACGGGACCCGCAAGGTCAATGATTTGACGCTTTCTAGCGCCCATGACTCGCCTCGATAGCTTTACGCAACGCGCGAACGTGCTTGTTGAAGCTTTCGTCTTCCGTCAGACCTATTTGCCGCGGGCGCGGCAAATCGATGTTCATCTCCTCGACGATGGTTGCAGGCCGGCGGCCCATCACCACCACGCGATCGGACAGGAAGGCCGCTTCTCGAATGCTGTGTGTGACGAAGATGACGGTCTTGCGGTTGGCTTGCCAGATGCGAAGCAACTCGACGCCCATCTCGTCGCGTGTGAGCGCATCAAGAGCGCTGAACGGTTCA
>DASRSQ010000158.1:0-7237 GCA_035656475.1 Gemmataceae bacterium
CAAGGTGCCGTAGGCAAAGCCGAATCTCGTGATCGGCCGGCTTCATCGATCACGTACACGATCCGGCAAGCGTTCAACCACCACAAGCCGATGGCACGAGCGACAACGGCTACGACCTCGCCTGACTTGATCGGCGTGTCCGGCGACCATGCTTCGAGCCAGCCCAGATCGAATTGCCGCCAGTTTTCCAGGGCGTGTCTCGCCGCCTTGAATGTCGTTTCCCCTTCGCCGAGCTTGATTCGAGTATGGTCCACGATGTAACCGGCTGGCGGTGTCGCTGCCGTGGCACCTACCGCTGAGTAGGTGAGGTTCAGCTTGCCCTGGGCGGTCAAGAACTGGCGGATGCTCTCAGGTGAAGGTTTTTTTCAACGACAACATGCACAACCCGCCGAAGCCCGACCAAATCCAAAACGGTAAAATGCCTTCAGAAATACTATCCGCAGAACACAAAGTTTCTCAACCGTGGACGAGGCGATGACGGATGCCGAACGAGTCGGGACATTCTGAAGCTGAACAGCGTCCGATGATCTTGTTGACCGCTGCGACCGGCTACGTCGGCGGGCGGTTGATTCCGCTCCTCGAAGAAAGCGGGGTTGTTCTTCGTTGTCTGGCACGAACCCCAGAAAAGCTGCGACCTCGTGTAGCCCCTTCCACGGAACCTGTTCAAGGCGATGTTCTCGATCCCGCATCACTCGAACAGACGATGCAGGGCGTCACCACGGCGTGCAACGGCCTTGGTAGCTGACGGGTCTAAAGATGCTCCTCGCAGTACGTCAGAATCGCCTCGGCCTCTTGTTCATCGACCAGATCGAGTGCAAGGTGGGCGGCGACGTAGCAGAGAGTGAACGCCATCAAGGGGCGGTCCTTCAGTCCGTGATCTACACCTTCGGGGTCGGAGTTGGCAACGTAGTTCGCCAGGGCAACCTTGATGACACGATCCGCTTCTCGTCCCTTCAGCTTTTTCCCCCGGAATTTGAGGCAGACAAGCGGGGCAAGATGGAACAAGTTGGCGTCCGTAATCTCGGTGCCAGCAAGAGGGCCGAATGGCTCGGCTTCCCAGGCGTCGGCAATCGCCAACTTGATCTCTTTGAGCCATTGGGCAGGCGTCTTGGGTATCGCTAGTTTCATTTTTCCTCCCCCCACGAACGCAGGCATCACTCGTCGTCCGGCAAGGCGTGAAGATTCGCCGAGCCTCGCAACATCTTTGCTGATGGCGTCTCGCACATCGGCTTCGCTGGCCCGCCACATCTTCATCTCCATGACCTGCGATGCCAGCCAAAAACTGCTCTGCGGTTCGCCTTGTTCGTTCAGGACGACTTCGCAAGCATCGAGGAGTGATTCGATAATCATGGAAGCATCACCAGTTCATCGCCATGATGGACAACTGAATCACTGTGGCAATCGACACCCACACGAAGTACGGCACCTGGGCGACAGCAACCCATTTGTAGATGGGCCAGATCGCCAACATCATCCAGATAATCGTCGCCCACACGATCACAATGTCCACCGCAGCCAGCGGCACGTTTCGCAGCCCAGAGAAGATCGGCATGAAGAGGAGGTTGGCGACGAGGTTGATGCCGAACGGCACAGCGATCCGCCACGGCACCTTCCGCCGAAATGCCTGCACGAACACGAAGCCGAAGCTGACGAGGATGATCGGGTAGAGGATCATCCAGATCAGGCTGATCGTGGATGGTGCGGGTGTCCACGACGGCTTCGCGAGCGAATTGTACCAGTCGAGCCACGTCATCGAGTCATTTTACCGATGCAGATGAACTCCGGTAGAATAACGCTACGAACCGGGGGTCTGGAGAATATCGATGGCCTTCGATGAAAACCTCGCCGCCCGCATTCGCATCGGCCTTGGCCGCAAGAAGGGCATCGAGGAGAAAAAGATGTTTGGTGGTCTCGGCTTCCTGCTCAACGGAAACATGCTCGTTGGCGTGTGGAAGAACTCGATGATCGCTCGCATCGGCGAAGTGCAGGCAGACGAGGCCATGCTGGAGCCGCACGTCAAGCCGATGGACATCACCGGCAAGCCGATGAAAGGCTGGATCATGGTCGAGGCAAACGGCGTGGAGGACGAGATCGCCGTCAAGGAATGGGTGCAGCGAGCGGTGAAATTCGTGGGGAAGTTGCCTGCGAAGTAGAAGGAGATGTCTCGCTAACCGGCTTCCGCTGCATCCTGAACGACTCGCCCGTTACTTCACCAACTCAATCTGGCTGGGTTCATTCACCTCGATGTAAGGCCCTTTCTCTTTGCGGATCACTGTGCCATGAACCCGGATGGTCTTGCCCCCGAAGTGGGCAGTCGGGTCTTCAATGCCCCTCTCGGCAAACTTTGCCCGTCCGGTCTCGGTGATGACCACCCCCAGATTATTCGGATCACGGTAGCTTACTTCAGAGTCGAGGAAGGCTTGCCGGGAACCGGTACAACACTTTGTCCTCTGGACGAGCATTTCCACCGTGACCGACTCGTTAATCCGCTGGATGGCTTCGACGGGGGACAGGTTCATCCCAGACTCCTTCTCACGAGTGCGATTTCCCGGTCTGACCCCAACTCGCTTTGTTGAACTGCTCTGAACCTCCCCTGGGAATCGTCAGGGTTCTCCATTTCTCGCCTGCGTGGACCCTGGCGACCTGAACGATCTGGCCGATGTGGTAGCAGGTGTGGCCTAATGATCGTTCAAGTGCCAGCGGCACCGAATGCGGCTCGCCACGGATCAAGACGGTCTTGCCGAGGTCTTCGAGCTTCAAGCCCTTGAGTGTCGTCAGCAAACACGCCCAGCCTCGCTCCCATACCTCTAGGATTTCTGCCCGGCAGCCAAACGAATCCACAAATTCGCCGTCTCGATTCCGCCAGGGCTTCTCGCCGTCCGTGGTCAGGAAATCGGTCCAGCGTGAGAGCAGGTTCCCGGCAACGTGCTTCATGATGACGGCGATGGAGTTCGTGTTCGCATCGAGGGCAACGTGGAGCTTGTCGTCCGGCACTTGCTCGGCGGCTCGATCCGCCAGACGCTTGTTGGCCTCGAAAGCGTTGATGATGGCTGACATGAATTCGGCTGCGATGTCCATGCGGTGTCCCTTGTCGGCCAGTGCATTAGCGAAGACGGTCGTCGTCATCTCTTCGCTGCTTGTCGTGCTGCCATTTCCTTCTTCCGCTCCGTTGTGTACTTCCACCAGGGCTTCTTCGGCTCGCCCTCCATGAACCGGACGGCAGCAATGAACGAGTCGAGCAAGCAGGGGTCGTGCCGCCGGCCGGTGATGCGGCAGAGGTCGTCGTACAGCACATACGGGTCACGGCCCGGCAGATCGGCAGGCTCGGCGATTCCTAGCTGACGCAGATCGGCGGCGACGGCAGGGCCGACATTCGGGATGTCTTCGAGGCGGGCGAAATCGTGACGTGCAGAAGCGTGCTTTTTCGGCGTAGCGGGTCGTTTCGGTGCCTTCTTCATTCCCGCCTCGTAGACGATTTGAGTACCCCCGGCAAGATTCGAACTTGCGACCCTCGGTTTAGGAAACCGATGCTCTATCCCCTGAGCTACGGGGGCTAATCTGGCTATTTTTTCGTGTTTTTGCGCATTTCTTGTTTTCCCTCGCAAGACGCGAATTCCACGCTTTACTACCGTTTTTACTACCCGTATAGTGAACGCGTACCAAGTCGCCGGGCCGCCCGCAGCGTCGAACCATAACTCCTGCAACGGAGGTGACGCCATGTCCAAGTCTAGCCAAAAGACCGCTTCCCGTAAAGCGGCCGTCGAGCGGCCCAAAAAACCCTATCCCGACTTCCCCCTCTCTCCTCACGCCAGCGGTGCCTGGCAGAAGAAAATCCGCGGCAAGGTCCACTACTTCGGCAGGTGGGCGAGCGTAATCAACGGCAAGCTCACGCGGATCGAAGGCGACGGCTGGCAAGAAGCGTTGGAACAGTACAACGCCGAGGCCGCCGACCTGCACGCGGGGCGAACGCCTCGCACCAAGAGCGACGCCTTGACGATCAAGGAGCTGTGCAACCGGTTCCTGACCGCCAAGCAGCACAAGCTCGACGCCGGCGAGATGTCCGCGCGGATGTTCGCCGAGTACAAGCTAACGACGGATCGGCTTGTCGCAAGGTTCGGCAAGGACCGTCTCGTGGTCGACCTCGCAGCCGATGACTTCCAATCGCTCCGGGCGGACCTGGCAAAGCAGTATGGGCCCGTGCGGCTTGGCAACGAGATCCAGAAGGTCCGCACCATTTTCAAGCACGCAGTCAGTCAAGGATTGATCGACAAACCTGTGCGTTACGGCGAAGAATTCAAGAAGCCTGGGAAACGGGTCATGCGCTTGCACCGGGCCAAGAGCGGAAAACGACTTTTCGATGCGAATGAGCTGGGTGCATTGATCGACGCCGCTGGCGTACCGCTCAAGGCGATGATCCTGCTCGGAATCAACGCGGCGTTCGGCAACGCGGACTGCGGGCACCTGAGGCATTCGGCGCTTGACCTCGAGGCCGGGTGGGTGACGTTCCCCCGACCGAAGACAGGCATCGAACGCCGCGCTTTTTTGTGGCCGGAAACGATTGAAGCGTTAAAAGCTTCACTTGCCGAGAGGCCGACGCCGAAGGACAGGGCCGACGCGGACAAGGTGTTCATCACGAAATATGGCAACGCGTGGTCGGACGGCGGCATTTCGGGCGCGGTAACTCTCGAAATGAGCAAGCTCCTCAAACGGCCGCGCTGCCCGGCTTGCGGCAAGATCAACGCTGCCGACGCCAAGCGGTGTTCTTGTGGATGGAAGCCGACCTCCAAGCAACCGTGGAAGAAGACCTTTCGACCGGGCCTGGGGTTCTACGCTCTCCGGCACACGTTCAGGACGGTGGCCGACGCGACGCGTGACTTTCCTGCGGTGCGGTTCGTCATGGGACACGCCGACGACACCATTGACGACGTGTACCGGGAGGGGATCGACGATAGCCGGCTCCAGGCAGTCTCGGAGTACGTCCGTATTTGGGTCTTCGGTAAACCCGGCGACGGCGCCGGGGCGGGCAAGGGAACCAATGTCTGCGAAGGTTCCGAGACCAGTGGTTCTCTTGATGGTGCGCAGCAAGAAGATGATCAGCGTCCCAGACTGAAAGTGTTCGCAGGCTAATCGATGAGAATACATATGCAAAGGCGGCTGCCCGATCGCTAGTCTCGACCGGGGGCTGATGGTGCCTTTCGACTTGTCCAATCGATAGTTATCCGGATGGGGCCGTTACACCGTTACATTTCCAAATGTAACCGCAGTGGCTTTTTCTTTGCCCATATTCTCAGCAGTTTTCAACGGTTCCCGGCATTTCTGCAAACACTTCTTCGCGAAAATGTAACGCCTTCGCCCTAGTAGGGAGACCATTTCGCACGTTTTCAGCGGGATCGAACATGTACACGGTCCAAGACATTTGCTCCAGGTATAACGTGACGGTCCACACCGTTCTGGGTTGGATCAGGCGCGGCGAGTTGCGAGCCATAAACGTGGGACGCCGACTGGGCGCGAAGAAGCCACGCTGGCGCGTGACGCAGGAAGCGCTGGACGCCTGGGAAGAGCTGCGCACGCCAGCCCCCGCCATGCCGAGGGCGCGACGTCGGAAGCGACAGGGAGACGTGATCGAGTTCTACGAGTAGTAGCAGGCACGTAACGCATTACGGAATCGACTTGACGGAATCGCAATATGGATGCGCCTCGCGATCAAGAACGAGAGGATCAGCAAGACGCTGCAGCCCGTCACGTGCAACAGCGTGAGGCCGACGGCGAGGCGTGCCTCGAAGCGGCGAGGTTCTACCTTTCACTCGGCTGGTCCGTACTGGCCCTGTGCCCGCCCGACCATGTCGGGATGGACAAGTACCACGTCGAGAACTGCGAGAATCCAGGCAAGCGGCCGATCGGTAAGTGGAAAAGGTATCAGGACGAGCTTCCGACGGAGGAAGAGTTGCGTGCCAAATGGGCTGAGCATCCCACCGCCAATGTCGGCATGGCTCTCGGCCCGGCGAGCGGCTTGGTGCGCATCGACGTTGAGGGGCCAAAGGGCGAGTTGGCACTTCAAGAAATGAGCAAGGGAGACCTGCCGCCGACGGTCGAGTTCAAGAGCGGCCGCTCGGACGGTACCGGACGGGGACTGCTTTACAAGATACCGCCGGGCGTCAACCTGCGCACGGCCTCGGAGGCCCACGGTAAAAAGCAGGAGCTCCGATTCCAGGGCCGAGGGGCGCAGACGGTGCTGCCACCGTCGCGTCACATTGAGGGCGGCATCTATGCCTGGAAAGATGGACACAGTCCTGGGCAGATGGAGGCAGCGCTGGCGCCGGCGTGGCTGGTCGCGGAACTGGCCTCCAAGCCGGACGGCGGCAAACGCAAGAGCGGAAAGAAATTCGATGACATCCTGCACGGCGTCGAAGAAGGAAGCCGCAATGAAAGTGCAGCGTCCTTCATCGGGCGGCTGCTCATTGGCGTCGCGAACATCAACAATTCGACCGTGGTGAACCTTCAGTGGCAGCTGGCGCAACTCTGGAACAAGCAGAACCGACCGCCACTGCCCGAAGAGGAGCTCAGGAGCGTATTTACCAGCATCTTGCGCAGTGAGCGCGAGCGACGCGACCGGCTCGAGCAGGGCAAGCTCGATGCTTACATCACGGAGCAGGTGGATGCTTCGCTCAAAAAACAATCCGAGGCGAAGGCGACCGCGAACGCCACGGATGCCGGGGCGGCGCCGCCCGGCAGCGACGGCGAGCAATTCGCCGAGGAGGGCGACAGCCCCAAACCTCCGCTCCCCGACTGGCACCTCGTCATCGTCGAGTCGGATCCGAGAGAGTTCAGGCTGCGGTCACCGCTGTGGTCCGCCAGCGAGCGGCTTCGGGATGGTTACATCGTGTTGAACGAATATCAGATTCGGTCCTGGAACAGTAGTCGGCAAGGCATCCCGCAGGCCGCTTTTTCACAGGGACTCGCGATTGTTGATCCCGTTTGCAAAGACTGGGCGAAACCAGGCGGGCCTCTGGAAAAACTGACAAGCCAGGCGACGATTATCGAGGTCGCCCCCGAGAACAAGAGAAAGCTCTACATTCTCGGCTTTTTCTACCGCTACATCCGCGGGGCACTCCCAGCAAATGACCAAAAAGATGGCAGCGTTAACTGGCCGCCGTCTGGACGACCGACCGTCCGCGACGACGAGGCCATCTGCTTCAAGCTCGCACACCTGAAGAACACGATCGGGCAATGCAGGGAG
>DASRSQ010000159.1:0-8347 GCA_035656475.1 Gemmataceae bacterium
CTCCTCCGGCGAGATCTTGTCGCGCGTCGTCGTCGCCGGAGCATGGCACAGCAGGCAATTGTGGTGGTGATTGACGCGTACCAGCTCGCGCACCACCGTCACCTCTTTGCCTTCAACCTTGCGCTTTTGCGGCGCACGTGGATCGGGCTGATCCAGCACGTTGATCAGTTGCGGAACCAGATCCTTGCGTCCCAGCTTGACCAGGGCGTCGCTGGCGTGCTCCGCCACGCTGGTCCACGGGTAGCTCAAGCCGGAGAGCAGGATTTCGGTATAGACTTTCTGATCGCGTTTTTTGAGAGCATTGACGGCCGCCGCGCGGATATCGGCTTCGGGCGAGAAGATCGCGAACCTGGCGAGGGCACGCGTCGCGTCGGCGTTCGGCAGGGTTTCCAGATAGTGCGCGAGATCGAGCCGGGTCTTGCCGTCTTCGTGGCCGAGCACCTGCATCAAGGTTGCGACGCTCGCGGTGGGATCGATCTTCTTGTCCTTCTGAAGCTTCTGGTACTGGTCCATCACCCGAGGCACTCCGCCGACATTGCTGGCGCCCGCCGGGCTAGGAGTAGAGTTGGCTTCCGCCTGGCGGAAAATGTCCAATGCCGCGACAAAGTTGGTGCTCGCCTCCGGCTTCATGCGGCACGCGTCTCCCATCGCGAACGCCAAACCGCCCAGGTCAGGACGCTTGCGCATCAGTTCAAGAATGTAGCCGTCGGTTTTCTTCTGGTTGAGCAGATGCACCGCATCGATCGTCACAGCGGTGTGGAGCTGGGCGTCTTCGGTCTTCATTGCCTTGGTGAGCGGTTGCTGGAAATGGATCTCCGGAACCTGCGCGAGCTGTTGCGGCAGCGCGACTTTCGCCTCGGCGCCGGGACGGGCGGGCACGACCGATTTCGATTCCTGGAGCGAGTCGGACGACGCGGGGTTGTCCAGCCAGGCACGTACCAGGGCCATGTTCTTCTCGGTGCGGAAGAAACGCAGTGCCTTGACGCCTTCGAGCCGCAACATCGTGCGAAGCTCTGGGCTGTCCTTGGACAGGAATTCGCCGGGCGATTGCACGAGTCGGCGAGCCGTCACTTCGAAGCGGCCGTCGAGGGGCACCGTCATTACATTCGTGTGGCCGCGAAATCCAGAGCGCTCGGCGATTTCTGCTGGCAGGGCGATATCGTAGGACTGGCCCGGGCGCGGCGCCTTGATCGCGGTACGGATTGCGGTCGTCAGGTCGTCGGCGGTCTTGAGGGTGCGTAGATCGACGGTCAAGAACGCCGGCAGCTCGGCATCCTTGGCCAGGGTGATGGCGGGCAGCGCGGGGGAGCCGGGGCGGCCAGGCAGCAGCGGAGCATGCAAATCCAGCTTGTTCCGCGCCATCATCTTCTCGCGATCGGGCGCCTCGCCGGGGGTGCCGGTCTTCTGGCTGCGCAGAATCCACACCTGCTCGGCCTTCGATTTCTGGGCCTTCGCCAACATGGCGTCGCCGGCCTCGAACTTGTGGGTCGCGACTTTCAGACGCTCGGCTTTGTCGCCCTTGAGCGTTTCGGTCACGTCGAGCGTGACTATGTTCCATGCGTTGTCGTGGCTCACGTCCACGACGCGGCCGCGCACGATCACGTCGGCGTTGCCGACCAGCGATTCAATGCTGACGAGGTGAAGCGGCGGTGGCGAATGCTGCGCCCTGGCGATCTGGCCAAAGGCAACGGTCGCCAACAACGCCAAGGCAATCCGAGCTATACGCGTCATGACGAATCCTCCTGAAACTGGACCAGTCAGAGGAAATCCCGCGAAACGCCTGTACAACTGCAACGAATCTTCGTCTATACTCTAACGCGAGCGGCGAAAAAGCGAAAGCAGAAACTGCGGCAATCGCGCGTCACCGCTTGTTCCCAAACTACGGTTGGGAACGCATTGACCGATGCTGGCAGTGCCCGGGGACGAGAGGTGCAACCGATGGCCGACCTGACGCGCATCAGCATTTCGCTGGAAGAGAATCTGCTCGCGAGCTTCGATAAGCTTATCGAAGCCAAGGGCTACGCGACGCGCTCCGAGGCGATTCGCGATCTCATCCGCGACCTGCTCATTCGGCAAGAGGCGCGGCACCAGCAAGGTGAGCAGGTGGCTGTCGTCAGTATGGTGTATGACCACCACGCCCGCGAACTGGCGGCGAAGCTCATCGACAAGCAGCATCACCATCACGACCTGGTCGTGTCGACGCTACACGTGCATCTGGGGGAACGGCATTGCCTGGAGGTGTCGGTGTTGCGCGGGCCGGGACATGAAGTCATCCACCTTGGCGACGAGCTGCTCGCCACCAAGGGGGTACTGCACGGTGAGATCACCTTCACGAGCGGGGAAGGGGCGCTGAACAAGCTGCGCTAGCGCATTTTTCCCCTGTCACTCTGGGAGAGGGGCCGGGGGTGAGGGCCATGGCAACAGGAAACTGAACCTTCCGCCCTCACCCCCAACCCCTCTCCCAGAGGGAGAGGGGAGCCGAAAGTTCAACTCGATTGCCAAGTGACAGACATCACCCCACGCGGTCTGGCACCACGAAGCCTTCGCGGTACTGGCGCGTCAGGTAACGGTTGGCGGTGGCGTTGTCGCCGAAATTCTCGGTGCGCGCTTGCACCTGGAGCAACGGGCCCACCTTGAGTTGCAGGTCGGCCAGACGCAGATTGTGGGGCGGGCCCGACAGATGCGCTTCCATTCGTTCCAACGTCTCGATAGCGTCGCGGTTATCGCCGAAGGCGCGGGTGCGGGGCGCGAACGGGGCGTTCGTGCCCATCTGGTACGAGATGTTGGCCAGATGGCACAGGGCGCTGGAATAGTGCCCTTCCTCGATGTCGGCATTGAGGTCGGCGCGGCGGCCGCTGCGGACGGCGGCGATGAAGTTGGCGAAGTGGCTTCCGCCGCCGGGGCCGCGGCGCGGATTCATGTTCGGGATCGCTTCGCCCTGGCCCTCGCCGCGTGGGTAGAAGCGATTGCCGGAGATGATGCCCTGCTCGAGGTGGAAGTGGTTGCTGGAATCGTTGCCGGTGCCCTGGCCGCGATAGTGCCGGCATGACAGGCCGCGGACTTCGAAGATGAGCTTGCTGTCGCCGAAATCCATGAGCGTGACCTGCGTGTTCGGCGTCTCGCCCTGATCGGTGTAGCCGAAGCGACCGCCGACGCTGACGACGCTGCGCGGCAGGGTGGCGCCATTGATGGCCCAGCGGGCGATGTCCATCTGGTGGACGCCCTGGTTGCCGATGTCGCCATTGCCGAAGGCCCAGAACCAGTGCCAGTTGTAGTGGACGAGGTTGGCGTGATAATCGGTGCGCTGGGCCGGTCCAAGCCAGAGGTTGAAATCGAGCTCGGTGGGCGGGTTGCCGGTCGGCCGATTGCCGATGCTGTTGCGCAGCTTGTAGACGATGGCGCGCGAAACGAGCAGCCGGCCGTAGCGGCCTGATTTGATCGCTTCGATGATATTCGCCCACGGCCCCTCGGTTCGGCTCTGCGTGCCGTGCTGGACGATGACGTTGTGCCGGCGGGCCATGGCGACGGCGATGCGGCCTTCGTGCACATTATGGCTGCACGGCTTCTCGACATACACATGCTTGCCCGCTTGCGCCGCCCAGATCGTCATCAGCGAATGCCAGTGGTTCGGCGTCGCGATCGAGATGGCGTCGACATTGCGGTCTTCCAGGCAGCGACGCACGTCCTGCACCGTGCGCGGATTGCTGCGGTTGCCGATCTGCTGCTGCCTGGCGCGATACGTGCGCGTGTCGGGATCGATGAGGTAGGTGATCTGGACGTCCTGCATCGGCGCGAACGCGCCGACGTGCGAGGCGCCGCGGCCGTTCAGGCCGGCGACGCCGATGCGGATGGTCTCATTGGCGCCGAGCACCCGGCCCGACGACTTGGTCCCCGCAATGGTGATTGTCGCCATCGCTGCGACGCTGCCCTTGATGAAATCGCGCCTGGTCAATCTGCTCATGATGCGAGTCCTCGTGCCTGGAGGGTGTGAGTGGAGGCGAAACCGGAAGGATAGGTGGGTTATACCCGGTGCCCGCGCGGGACGCAATCAAAAAAGGAGAGTGGAATCCTGCGGCGGATCGCTAAACCGCGGAGCAGGCATTGACGGCGCTGACCACATGACTTCGTTCAGGTAGCGGGGGGACCCATCTGCTGATCGTCCTTCTTCGGCAACTCAATCGACGGCGCATCGGGCCACTCGATTTTCATTACGGCCATGCCCAGACCGAAGGCGACGACCACCGCGCCGACGAGAACCAGCCAGTGCCACCACGGCGTCTTCGCCGGCGGCAGGTTCGGCGGCAGACCGTTCGCCCAGCGCCGGCCAGGCGTGACCGCGTCGAATTGCCGCACCGCCGTCACGATCTGGCTGATCTGCTTGCGCGCCGTCGGATTGTCGGGGTCAACCTCGAGCACTTCCATGTATGCCCAGAACGCTTGGCCGAGTTCCCCCGCCTTGACGAGGTTCTCCGCCCGCTGCAAGCCTCCCTGCAAGTGGCCAACGTAATCGACCAGCAGATCGAGATCGGCCTGGCAACTCGGACAGCGCCGCGTAATCTCGCGCAGCGGCTTCGTGCATTGCGGGCAGTTCGGCATGACGACACTCCGGCAGACAAAGTGTCACAGAAAGACGCTGAGCATCGTTACGGCCACCGAAATGATGTGGTCGCTGTCAGGATTTAGCCACAGAGGACACCGAATGCATCAGAGATTGGCAGCAAGAAGAAGATTTAAACGCCGCGTCGAATCCTCGACAAGTACAAGTGTTCATTGTTACGCGACGGCCAAATGACTTACTCGATTCTCTGTGCCCTCTGTGTCCTCTGTGGCTAGGTCCTCCAGCAACAGCATCATTCCAGCGGCGCGAATTTCTTCGGCGGCTCTCAGTGGCTGTTACAACAGATATGCGTAATTGAGCAAGCGATCGTTGAGCGCGGAGCTCGCATCCTCCATGCGTTTGCGGTCGCCTGACGCCATCGCCTCGCGCACCACCCGGCACAACTCCTCCAGCTCGCGCTTGTCCGACGGGTTCTCGACCTTCGGGATCACGTCCTGCTCCGTCTTCTTCAGGATTTCCAGAGCGTCGCGATACTCCGTCGAGCTTTCGAGATCCTCGCTGCGCTTGATCAGCTCCTCGTTGATGCGTTTCATCTTCATGATCTGGCCCGCGTCGAGCTGGTCGGCGCCGGTCTGCTGGATCGCGAAACGCTTCTTCTGCCCGGTGTAGATGTCGTGGATCTGCACGGTGAGAATGCCGTCGTCGCCATATTCGAACGTGACCTCAATGGCGCCGTCGCGCTGCTGGCGCGGGGGTTGAAACTCCCACGGGATCTCCGCGAGCTTCACGTTCTCGGGGCTGCCGACGTCGTCGTAGACGTCCCCTTCAAAAACGCTGATGATGACGCGCTCCGCGGGGTCGGCGACGGGGTGATACGTCTTCGTGAACGAGCACGGGATGTCGACGCCGCGCTTGATGATTGGGTCGAGATAAACCTGGCGCTTCTCGTTGATCGGGTTCGCGCACAGCGAATGCTCGAGCTTGACGGAGTAAGCGTGATTGTCGAGCCCCGGCGCGCCTTGCAGGATCGCCGACACGATGGCGGCGCCCTGAGCCACGCAGGTCATCGGATCGACTTTATCGAACGGCTCCGCTTCCTTGCCCGCGAGTTTCTCGGCGACGAATCGGCGAATGAGCGGGATCTTGCTGGTGCCGCCGACGAGCAGGACCTTGTCGATGTCCTTGGGCCGCATGCCCCGCAACGACAATGCCTCATCGATCGCCTGGCCCGATTTCGTCACCAGCGGCATGATTTCTTTTTCGAACGTGGCGCGATCGATTTCTTCCTCGAGCGACAGGTGCCGATCGGGCACGAGTTCCGCCTTGCGAGCGATGGCGACCGGCTGATCGGACAGCTCGATCTTGGCGCGTTCGACAGCCAGCATGAATTGCGTGCGGTAGGGGGAAGTCAGGATGTCGTAGCCGGTCTTCTCGTGGAAGCGCTTCGCCAGCAAGTTTCCGAGGATGGCGTCGAGGTCATCGCCGCCGAGCTTGCCGATGCCTTTGGACGAGATTTCTTCGAAGACGCCGTGATGGATGCGGAGGATGGTGACGTCGAGGGTGCCGCCGCCGAAGTCGTAGACGAGGACGGTCTGGTCCTGCTGGGCGTTGAGGCCGTAGCAGATGGCGGCCGCGGTCGGTTCGTTGATGAGGGTCAGCACCTGCAGGCCGGCGGCGCCGGCGCAGAGCTTGGTCGCGTGCCGGGCGAGGCCCTTGGAATTTGCAGGGATGGTGACGACGGCCTTGTTGAAGTTATCGTTGAGCGCCTTCTGCGCGTCGGCCTTGAGCTTGGAGAAGAGCATGGTGGCGATCTGCTCGGTGCGCAGATTCTGGCCCACGAAGGGGACGCGTTCGCCGGAGCCGAGGATGCGTTTGACGCTGCGGATGGAGCGTTGTTCGTCGAAGTTTTCCTTGGCTTCCTGGCCGAAGGCGAGGCTGCCATCGCGGCGCATGGTGACGACGGACGGCGTCCATTTGGCGCCTTCCGCGTTCGGGATCACATCCGCCTGGCCGTATTGGAAATTCGCTACCACCGAGTTGCTGGTGCCGAAGTCAATGCCGATGTAGGGCATGGTTCCTGCCGGGTTGTAGTCAGGGGGTTGATATCAGAGCACCCTATCAAAATACTAAGCAGATGGGGAGTTCTCCAGTGGTTTTTCCGCCTGGCCTGTCAGCGACTGAATCTTTCATTCAGGATGAATTCAATTGCAGTTGACCGTATCTATCCGAGCCGCGCCCGTCAGGGAGCGGACGTGACCCCGCGCGGTGAGCGAATCCAATAGATACTGACCGCTTCCTAAAGGGCGCGGCTCGGTCAGATTCCGTCAACTGCACTTGAAATTCAGATCGACGCGCCCATGCTGTCGTTGCAAGATAGAACAGAACGGGAGGACGATCCATGAAACGCACGATTCTATTGACCGCCCTTGGCATGTTCGCCGTCGCGGCGCCTCCACAGGTGCTCGGCCAGCCGGCGCTTGACAGTCGCTGGGCGGACCTTGCGAGTCCCGATGAAGCGATGGCGACGCGGGCCCTGCTCGCGCTGACGGCGACACCGAAGGAAACGACCGCGTATCTGAAAGAGCATCTCAAGCCAGTGAAGGCGGACGCCAAGCGCGTCGCCCAACTCGTCAAACAGCTCGACAGTAGCAACTTCGCGCTGCGCAACCGGGCGATGAACGAACTCGAATACTATGGCAAATACATCAAGGCGGATCTGGAGACGGCACTCAAGGCGGATCCGAGCGCGGAGGCGAAATCGCGCGTTCAGGAGTTGATCGCCAAGATGCCGAAGGAGAAGAAGGACGAGGCGGCTCCGCCGCCGCCGCTGAAGGGACGGAGCGTGTCGGTGCAGAACATCAACGGGCAGATCCGCATCATCATCGACGGCCAGGTTTTCGATCCGTCGAAGGCTGCCACGCCGCCGCCCCCGCCGCCGGGTCCACCCGCGGGTTGGGTGCGTGCGGTCCGCGCGGTGACGTTGCTCGAGCACCTCGCAACGCCAGAGGCGCGGGCGCAGTTGCAGGCCATTGCGGACGGCGCCCCGGACGCCCTGCCCACGGTGGCGGCGCGAGCGGCGCTCGAGCGCCTGAAAAAAGGGCAATGAGGAACGCATGATTTTCGAGGACTTGTCCCCCTTCGACCTGCCGCTCAGCGACCCCCGACATCCGTTTCACGTCGAGCACATGCTACTCGCGCTCGGGGAGGCGCAGGCAGCCGCCGACGAGGACGAGGTGCCGATCGGCTGCGTCATCGTCTCGCGCGAACGCGGCATCATCGCCCAGGCCCACAACCAGCGCGAGATGCTCAAGGACCCGACCGCCCACGCCGAGATCATCGCCATCACCCAGGCGTCGGCGTCACTGCAGTCGTGGCGGCTGGAGAACTGCATCCTGTACGTCACGCTGGAGCCGTGCCCGATGTGTGCCGGCGCCATCGTGCTGGCGCGATTGCCGATGGTCGTTTATGGCGCGGTCGATCCGAAGGCGGGGGCGTGCGATACGCTGTATCGCATCACCAGCGATCCACGGCTGAATCATCGCTCTCAGGTGGTGGGGGGCGTCCTCAGCGATCGCTGCGGCGCGATCCTGTCGGACTTCTTCGCCGCCAAGCGTCGCCTGGGCAAGGGCTAACATTCCGGTCGCAACGATTGTGTCGGCCACATCGATCGTGCAAGGCTCAAATAATCGCGTCTCGGCGCTTCAAATCCACCGAGGCGTTGTGTTACACTGGATGTAAGAGCGAGTCGGGAACGCGGGTGCGTCTGGCGGGCGAGGCGCCCGCCCAGCC
>DASRSQ010000160.1:0-1847 GCA_035656475.1 Gemmataceae bacterium
ACTTCGGAATTCGGCAGCGTGCAACTGCGCTACAGCTACCGCATCGACAAGGTCACCCCTTACAACATCGCGAACATTCCGACCCAAATTCTGGAAGCGGCCGGCACCACGCAGACCTCGTTGATCGGCTACACGTTTAGCTACAACACGCTCGACGACTACCAGAAGCCGACCAAAGGCCTGACATTCAGCTTCAGCCAGGATTTTGCCGGTTTCGGCGGCTCGTTGAAGTACATGCGCGCGGAAACGTCGGCGAGCGTTTATCACCGCCTGTTCTTCGACGGGGTGATCGCATCGCTGACCGGCAGTGCCGGCTACATCATGGCCTACGACGGCCAGCAGGTCCGCATCAACGAACGCTTCTTCAAGGGCGGCGACAGCTTCCGCGGCTTCCAGATCGCCGGCATCGGCCCGCGCGACGTGGCGATTCCCGGCAATAGCGGCGCCATCGGCGGCAACGTCTATGCCATCGGCTCGGTCAATGTCCGCATCCCGAACTTCCTGCCCGAAGATTACGGAATATCCACGTCCCTCTTCAGTGATTTCGGCACGTTGGGCCGGATCGACCGGGACTCCAGCACCGCAGCCTACGAAGAATGCAAGCACATCAAACCGGGCGGCATCGCCCTACCCAGTTGCATTGCCGACAATCTCGCGCTACGCGCTTCGGCCGGTATTAGCGTAGGCTGGAAGTCGCCCTTCGGGCCCATCCAGATCGATTTTGGGATACCGATCGCCAAAACACCTTACGACCGGACGGAAATCATTCACTTCAGTGCTGGGACAGGATTGTAACTCCATGAAAAACAAGACGATCTTTGCCCGTGGGGCTATTGCCGCCGGGGCCTTTGCCATAGCTGCCTCGGTGTTCGTGACACCGGCCGTCGCCCAGCCGAAGCCGGCGGGCACGCCGATTCCGAAGATCCTGGTCATCAACCGCGAAGCCATTCTGCGGCTTTCCAAGGTCGGTCAGGACATCGTGCGGCAGGTAAATGCCTACACCCAGTCTGCCGAGAAGGAATTCAAAGGGCAGGGAGAACAGCTCCGCAAGGACGGTGCCGCGCTTCAGCAGCAGCTGGCCATTCTCGCGCCGGACGTGAAGGCCAAGAAGATCGCAGATTTCCAAAATCGCGAACGTAATCTGCAGGCAAAGGTCGAGGCGCGCCAGCAGCAAATCCAGGGCGGCGTTCTTCAGGCGCGTCAGCAGATCGAAACCGCTCTTGGTCCGATCGTGCAAGGCATCATGACGGAACGCGGCGCCACGCTGCTGCTTGATCGCGGCGCGATCGTGTGGGGCACCGGCGATATCGACATCACGCGCACGGCCATCCAGCGTCTCGATCAGAAGATGACTACCGTGAAGGTCAACCTCGTTTCGCCGCCCAAGCCGAAACAGGGCTGACGAATATTCGGCCGTGACGCACTGATGGCCGACCCGCGCTTCTTCGACAACAAGGGCCCGTTCACGCTGGCCGAGATCTGTGCGCGGGCAGGTGCAAGCCTGCCCGAAGACGCAGACCCGCAATCTGTCATCGCCGATGTGGCAAGCCTTTCGAGCGCCGGGGCCGAGCACCTGACCTTTTTCTCCGGCTCCGGGGTATCTCCGCAATTCGCGCAATCGCGTGCCGGTTTTTGCATTATCGCACGCACCGACACGCGAGCGGCGCCCATCGGAACGATGCGTCTTGCCGTCGATTCCGTGCAACACGCCTTCGCAGACGTCGCGGCATTGTTCTATCCCGATCATTCGCAGGTCGCGTGGCAGCAATTGTCCGCTATCAATCCAACCGCGCGCCTCGGCCAAAACGTCGTCCTGGGGCCTGGTGTGGTGATTGGCGCCGATGCTG
>DASRSQ010000161.1:0-13313 GCA_035656475.1 Gemmataceae bacterium
AATTTCTGATTGGCACAACGGACTTCGGTGTCCAGGCGGATAGCTCGCGATTCGAGATTGTGAAGCGTGATGGTAGGTTGCTGTTGACGCTTGAGATTAACTGCAGCAACTCCATATGCAAGCAACTCAGCAAGGAAGAGAAGTGGGATTGGATCCTTTATCCGCCGATGTTTTACGTGCGACGCTATCCAGTTACCGAGATGCCAGGCGATCATGGGATGATTGTCAAGTTCTCCGCCTCCGACTACGATCGGCACGACATTGCCCTCTACCTCGATTCACATAACGACGTGAACAACGTCACGATCAAAATCCAGAAGGACCGAATCGAGGTTGTCGGAAACGTCACGATCGACGGCGCGGACATTCATGACGAGAGGTTGCAAATCCGTTGGATGAAATAGCAACATGAAACGCTTGCCCGCTGACTGGGGTTACTTTCTCTGCCTGTCCGTCTTGGGCGGCTCCTACGTCGCGCTCATCGTCGCGATGGTCGTCGCAGATCTCTTCTACACGACGCCGGGGCATCTGCTCGCTGCGCTCGCGGAGCCGAAGATTCAGTTTTCGATCACGTTGACGCTGATCTCGTGTTCGATCACGGCGATTCTGTCGCTGTGGGTGGCGGTGCCGATGGGGTATCTGCTGGCCCGCACGAACTTCTGGGGCAAGACGGTGCTTGACACGATCCTGGACGTGCCGATCGTGTTGCCGCCGATCGTGCTCGGGTTGAGTTTGTTGATTCTGTTCAAGACGTGGCCGGGAGAGTGGTTTCAGGATCATCTCTTCGAGGTGCGCTTCCGGGCCGCCGGCGTGATCCTGGCCCAGTTCTCCGTGTCGGCCGCGTTCGCGGTGCGGACGATGCGCATCACGTTCGAGCAGATATCGCCACGCACCGAGCAGGTCGCGCTGACGCTCGGCTGCACGCGTTCGCAAGCGTTCTGGCGCGTGGTGCTGCCCGAAGCGCGGCGCGGCATCTTGACGGCCGGAACGCTCGCCTGGGCTCGCTCTCTCGGCGAGTTCGGCCCGATCATGCTCTTCGCCGGCGCCACGCCGGGCCGCACCGAGGTGATGTCGACGACAGTCTGGCTCGAATTCAACATCGGCAACCTCGAGGCCGCCATCGCGGTCTCGCTATTCATGATCGCAATCGCCGTGGTGGTGCTGATGTTGACGCGGATGCTCGGGTTGCGAGGGACGGGATTGGTGTAATATTGTTTGGAAAAGTGCAGCCGCAATGCCGGGACTTCCACAACGACCTGGGCGCCACCTCCAATGAAAAGAATCGTTATCCTTCCGGTATGTCTTGCGCTTGGCGTCGCTGTCCTGGTTCTGTTGTTTACTTTTGAGCCTTCGGAAGAGAACGATTTCGGGGGTCCATTCATACCTGTCGAGGCCGAGGTGTTGGCAAGGAGCTATCGAGAGAATCCGACAGAGGCCGATCAGCGCTACAAGGGAAAAGGAGTTGCGTTGACCGGCAAAATAACCGGCATCGGCGGCGAATTCACTTTACGCGCGGACCTCAAAGATGTTTCAAAAATCTGGAACGCCAAACGTTCGCTTGGCTATGAGAACGCAATTCTGTTTACCGATGACCTTCGCATCTTTTGCGTCAGTTCACCCAAACACGAATCCGGCTTCATTGGATTGGCTCCCGAAATGGTTGTCCGTATCGAAGGGGTGTGTGAAGGCCTGAGGGTTCCAGCCGATATTCAGCCAGAAATGAAACTAATCTTTGTCTCCCAATGTCGCGTTGTGGCGAAATTGGACGGCGATCGGAAACCATGAGGCGAGCGCGTTCGCGAGTGGACGCCTTTTTGATGCGCGTTCGTAGACCAAACATCAGTATCGCTGATCCCATTGACATTTGCCATGTCAGCATGCATGGGGCAACCCCTACCCCCCCCGCCCCCGGTAAGTTGGCCATGTGGGCCGACCGACCGCTATTTTTCCTGGGTTTTTCGCGAATCGAGGTGGCCAAATCTAGTTGGCCATGTGGTCCGAGATGCATTGAGTGGCGGTAATTTGCTTCTTGGCGTGACCATACCTTCGGAAACTCTGGAGCCATTACCGCGGTATCATTGTTCGCCGCCTGGCACCGGTTTGGCGTGAGCAATCGATGCGTCTCGCTCTGCTAGGCGAGGAGTACACTCGTTGACCACCGCTGGCTTTTTTTTCCTCAGCCGCGAAACCGCTATCGGGTTTTTTTCGTCGTTTTGATAGGATTGACGCGATGAATCGTACTGGTATGCGAATAGCTTGCTGACGAAAACCCGCCGACCTCCTCCCGCCGGCTTAAGTTGGAGAGATCCCCGGAATGCCTGATCCAGCCATCAGCAATGGCCTCTGCGTTGAACTCGTTTCGCCCGGTCTCGTGCGCGATGCGGGACAAGCCTTCGAGTTGAAATTCCTCCTCACCCTCGCCGAGGCGGCGAAGATTGAGGAATGGGCGCGGACCCACATGGTCCCCGATCCGCATGGCGATGGCGGCCTCTATCGCATCACCTCGGTGTATTGCGATACGCCGTCGTTTGACGTGCTGCATCGCTCGCCCGGGTTTCGCCGCAGCAAATTTCGGCTGCGCCGTTATGGCAGCGAGGAACGCGTCTATCTCGAACGCAAATCCAAGCGCAAGGACCGTGTCGAGAAACGCCGATCCGATGTGTGCGAGGAGGAGCTGCAACTGCTCGCCGTCGAGCCGACGCCGCTCGAATGGCATGCGGCGTGGTTTCACAAGAAGATCTCGCGGCGCGGCTTGCGGCCGGCTTGCCGCATCACCTACTGGCGGCGAGCGTTCTTCAAGCAGCTCGGTGAACATCCGGTTCGCCTGACGCTCGATCACGGCCTGATCGGGGCGGCGGCGGCGGACTGGAATCAGTCCCCGGTGCATGACGGCGAGCCGCTCTTGCCTGACCACAAGTTGCTCGAGCTGAAGTTTCACGTGCAGATGCCGAGCTTGTTTCACGATCTGTTGCAGCATCTGCCCGCGCAGCCTGCGCGAGTGTCGAAGTACCGCCTGTGCATGGAGCGCTGCGGCCTCGGTCCGACGAATGCCGTTTTGCCTCTGCCCGAAATCCCGCTAAAACAGGGTGCGTGATTTAGGAACCCACAATAACGGAATCGTGGAACCGAACTGACCTCGCGTTGGAGCGCAATGATGTCTCTGGTCGATTCGCTGGTCAATGCATCCAAGACGGAACCTGCTGCCCCGCCCACGGACATCGTGATCCTGGCGCGCGATCTGGCGGCCGCCTTCGGAATGGGCCTGCTCATCGCGGGCATCTTCTACATCGCAAGCCGCAAGCCGGGGGAGAAGCCGAACTATTCCTTCCTTGCCACGCTGATCCTGCTGACCGGCCTGGTCGGCCTGGTGACAATCGTGATCGGCAATAGCATCGCCCGCGCCTTTCTCGTCGGCGCCCTCGCGATCGTTCGCTTCCGCACCATTGTCGAGGACACGCGCGATACGGCGTTCGTCATCTTCAGCGTCGCCGCCGGCATGGCGGTGGGGGCCGGTTACTTTGCCGCCCCGCTCTTGTGCATGCCGCTCGTTCTGCTCGTGAGCTGGGCGCTGCGGCCGCGCGAATCGGTGAAGTCGATTCACGGCACGCTGACCTTTCGCCTCGGCGTCGGTCAGTCGCCCAACGAGGAATTGCAGAAAACCTTGACGCAACACTTGCAGTCCTTTCACCTCTCCGGCCTGTCCACCGCGCGCGGCGGCAGCGCCGTCGATTCCACGTACTCGATCACGGTCGAACGGCCCGAACAGATCTTCGCACTCGTCCAGGCGCTCAACCGCATCGAAGGGGTCCAGTCGGTCGAGGTCCGCACGCAGGATTAGGAGTTCACATGAACCGAGCATCCGCCGTCGCATTACTATTGATCTCGACGCTACCCGTCGCTGCCCAGACCAAGGCGCACAAGGCGAGTGCCGAGTTCTTCGCGGGGACCAAGGTCATCAACCTGTCGATCGACATTGGTCCCAAGGAGTTGGAGTCGCTGCGCCGCGAGCCTCGCAAGTACGTGAAGGTGACGCTCAAGGAAGACGACAAGGTCTACAAGGACATCGGCATCCACGTCAAAGGCGCGGCGGGCAGCACGCGCGGCATCGATGACAAGCCGGGCCTGACGCTCAACATGGATAAGTTCGTCGACGACCAGATCTTTCACGGCATGGATAAGTTTCATCTCGCCAATTCGGTGCAGGAC
This sequence comes from Gemmataceae bacterium, assembly GCA_035656475.1. Classification (GTDB taxonomy): domain Bacteria; phylum Planctomycetota; class Planctomycetia; order Gemmatales; family Gemmataceae; genus SIAQ01. The sequence goes on from DASRSQ010000161.1 coordinate 4,207, forward strand.
CCGAGCTATGTCCAGGAGCTGATCTGCGGCGAACTGTTCCGCGCCGCCGGCGTTCCCGCCTCGCGCGTCAGCCATGCGGTCGTCACCATCAACGGCCGTAAACGCGGGCTGTACTACCTCAAGGAAGGCTACGACAAATACTTCCTCAGCCAGTATTTCAAGAACACCCGCGGCAACCTCTACGACGGCGGCTTCCTGCGCGACATCGATCAGCCGTTGCAGCTGCTGCGCACCAAGGATGACGTCAAGGGCCACGCCGACCTGAAGGCGCTGACCACGGCCTGCCAGGAGCGCGATCCGAAGGCTCGCTTTCAAAAGATCGACAAGCTGCTCGACATGGACAAGTTCATGGCGTTTCTCGTCCTGGAATCGATCACCTGGGACTGGGATGGCTATCCGATGAACCGCAACAATTACCGCATCTACCATGAGCCGACGCTGAACAAGATCATCTTCATTCCATCGGGCATGGATCAGATGTTCGGCAACCCGGGCGGCCCGCTGTTGCCGGACTACCAGGCCCTGGTGGCCCGTTCGGTCATGCAGACGCCCGAGGGGAAGGCTCGGTACTACGAGAAGATGGATTTCGTGCTGAAGAAGGTGTACCAGCCGGAGGCAATCGGCAAGCGGCTGGACGAGCTGCAGAAGCGCATCCAGCCGGTGCTTGCGTCGATCGATGCCGGCGCGGGGCGAGATTATCCGAATCAAATCAATCGCATTAAGGACTCGGTGAAGCAGCGTGCCAAGAGCCTCGAGGCGCAGATGAAGCAGATCAAGAAGTAAACGATTGAAGAATGTCCTCATCTCGCTCCGCGAGATGAAGTTTTCACCATCCGCCGCTTGCGGCGTTGCGCTCGCTTGAATGGGCACGCGATATGGCCTATTCGGGTGAGCGCAAAGCCGCAAGCGGCGGTTTCATTTCCTGGTGCGATTGCGTGCCGAATGCCGAGAAAACCGCGGAAAAAAGTCGCTTTGATTTGACTGTGCCGATTGTGCAACCTAGGTTTGGGTGTCAAGCAAGTCACGCAAACGACGTGCGACGGACAAGGAAAAAAGCGGCGGCTGCGTGATCTCCTCATTGATCCTCGAAAAGGCAAAACCGTCGCGAGACGGTGACGCAAAGCCATGGGCCTCTTCCCCGAGGTCGCCAGGCTGCCGAAGGGATGTCTGGATCCAAGCGCGTCGCTTGCAGGTCAGCTCCCAACACGAGGTGGGAATCAACGGAACATGCCCATAGCGGGGCCGGAATTCAGAGAAAGGGGACAGGGTCATGCGGAAGTGGTGTGAAGCAGTCGTTCAGTTTATCGAGCGTGAAGATGGTCCGACCGCGGTCGAGTATGCCGTGATGTTGGCCCTCATCGTCGTGGTCTGCCTGGGTGCGATCACCACGCTGGGACAGAACGCGAACGGCACGTTCAACAACGTGGCGCTCAACGCCGCCGTCAAGTCGTCGGCGTCGTAAGGATCCGCGCTGTCGCCCAACGCGGGATCGAATGAGTCATTTGTCTGTTTGTTCTGATCGCGCGTTGCGATCAGTGGATGGTTGGAGCCTGACCGCATTTCGGACCAGAACGGATGCGGAAAGGGATTGTGGACACGGGTACCAGAGAAAGGAAAAACCCAATGCGTCAGTTCACCGAAGCTGTTGTCAATTTCATCAAGCGTGAAGACGGCCCGACGGCGGTCGAGTACGCGGTCATGCTGGCCCTGATTATCGTGGTGTGCATCGCCGCCATCACGACCCTCGGCCAGAATGCCAACACGACCTTCACGACCGTTGGTCAGAAGATCGGCTCGGCCTCCAGCTGAGTTTGTTCAGCAGGCGAAATTGCCTCAGCGAGCCGCGCAGCATCCGATGGGGCTACGCGGCTCTTTTTCGATTGCGGACCGAAATCTGCAATCTGAAATCTGCAATCTGCAAACTTGTAACAACATCCCCTTGAAAGACTCGCACAAAGGAACTCCCCATGGACAAGCCGCTTCTTAGCTGGGAAAACTGGCCCATCGTCGTGATTTGCATCGGTATGCTCGTCGCGGCGGTTATCGACTGGTGGAAATTCAAGGTCCCGAACAAGCTGACCTTCCCGATCATCATCAGCGGTTGGCTGCTCGGACTAGCGAACAATCTCGGCCTCGGCGCCGGCGACGGCGGCTTCGGTTCCGCGCTCGCGGGCACCGCCCTCGGCTTCGCCCTGCTCATCCCTGTCTACGCCATCGGCGGCATGGGGGCCGGCGACGTCAAAATGACCATGGGCTTCGGCTCGTGGATCGGCGCGTTTTACGGCATCAACACCGGCGCGGACGTCGATGGCGCCTCGGTCATCTTCTGGGCCTTCGTCACCGGCGTCATCATCGGCGGCGTCATCGGGCTGGTCATGATCCTGTGCCGCGGCCAGTTCGCTCAAAACGCCCAGCACCTCCGCGAAATCCTTGGCGACATGTTCAAGTCCAAGGGCATCGGCGAGATCGCGGACAAAGCCAACAGCCGTCGGCCTCGGTGGCATCGGCTGCCCTATGGCGTTCCGTTGTGCATCGGCTTTCTCGGGTATCTGTCGTATCTGCACAACTGGATCTTCTAAGAGTGGAGCACTCGCTCCGCGAGTGCGGCTGAACTCGCGGAGCGAGTTCGCTACTCTGCAAGAAAGTTGTGCGGTTTCGTCATACTACCCGCATTGCCGGCACGGTCGTTATCTCCGATAAGGCCGTAATAACCGTAAAAGTTGAAGTTCCCTGCATCTCCGGGTCGAAAATAACTCCGGAGGTCAGGGCGCGGTCGAAAAAGATTGATCCCTGACCCCCAACGCATCATCGAGGTAACACCATGAAACCGAAAGCCTATATCTTCGCCGGCTTGGCGATCGTGTGCGGCCTTGGCGCCAGCTACATGACCAGCCGCCTGCTGGCGGAACGAGTCCCGGACGAGCCGGAACGTGTCAACATCCTGGTCGCCAAGCGCCAGATCAACGTCGGCGAACGCGTGAATAAGCCAGAGGATATGTTCGAAGTGAAGCCGGTCCTGAAAGAAAATGAACCGCCCGATGCCGTCAAGGACTTTGACGCGCTCAAGGGCAAGACCATGCGGCAGAGCCGCAATAAGGGGGATCACGTCACCCCGGCGAACCTGTACGACAAGGACCAGATCGAGATTCCCGAAGGGCACCAGGCGGTCGGTCTGCCGGTGAACCTCGCGACGACGGCCCACGGTTTGGCCACGCTGCCCGGCTCGCGCGTCAACTTGATTTTGACCGCGCGTGGCAATGACGCGCAGCACTCGACGGCACGCGTGCTCTTGCACAACGTGCTGGTTCTCGCTGCCGACGGCCGCACGCAGCGCGAAGGCGATCCGATTGCCCCGGCCCAGGTTGTGACCTTCGCCCTGACGGAAAAGGATGCCCTCCGCGTCAGCCTTGCGCAGACGCTGGGGCAGCTGAGCTTGTCGCTGCGGAAGCTGAACGACACGGGTGCCACGGATGAGGAACTCGTCGTCACCGGCCTGGACATCTTCAACAACAAGAAGCTGAAGGACGAGCCGAAGCAGGCTCCGACGCTTCCGCCGGTGGTCGCTGTCAAGGAACCGACGCCCGAGCCGAAGAAGGAAGTGGAGGTTCCCAAGGATATTCGTTCGGTCGTGATTCTGAATGGCCGGGAATTGACCCGTCATCAGGTCGAAGTGTTGCCGAACGGCGAGACGCGTGAAGTGGATGGCCAGGCAGACGCCCCGCCTGTGCCGGCGCCGGTGGTTCGCCCGCGTCAGCAACCGCAACCGCGCGTGCAGCCGCAACCGCCGCAACAGCAACCGCCGCAACAGCCGCAGCCCCAGGGTGGCTCCAACGGCGGCAATGTTCTTGGAGTGTGAACTTGCGTAGTCGGCTCGGCCAGGTCCAAGATCTGGACGACGCCATGGATCAATAGTTCGATTGTGTGGGGTGGGGCGAGCGGATTCGCCCCCACCTGATTGTTTCCGGTTTGGTGGGTGGCGACACTCACCCCATATCCAAAGAAGAGGTGAAAGGATGCACCGCACGCACTTCGTGCCCTGTTTGATGGGCTGGGGAGCTCTGCTCCTCTCCTTGGTTTTTCTCGCCGGTCCCCTCGCAACGCGCGCCCATGCCCAGGGACCTGAAATCACCCAAAATGCCACCGTCATCACGCTCGGCGTCGGCACCACGCAGACGTATCAGAGCAAGTTCGACCTCAAGCAGGTCCAGAACGATTCTCCCAAGGTCCTGATGGTTCGGCCCATCCCCGGCAAATCAGACCAGGTAATCTTCGAGGCCATCGCCCCCGGCCGTGCCCGCGTCAACCTCGTCGATGTCAAGGGAATGAAGGAAATCATCGAGGTCGTGGTTGTCAGCGACCGCGTCAAGGAACTGCGCGACCTGATCACGCGCACCCTGCCCACCGCGGCGGTCACGGTCAACTCGACCGACGCCGGCACCATCGTGCTGGGAGGCTACGTCCTCACCACCGCCGATGCCCGCGCGCTTCAGCAGCTCGCACTCGCCGTCGGCGGCAACGTTGTCAACAACGTCCGTATCGGCGGCGTCCAGCAGGTTCAGCTCGAAGTGATCGTCGCCATCGTCAATCGCTCCGAGGCCCGCAATCTGTCCACCAGCTGGCTTACCGCCAACAACAACTGGTTCCTCACCAGCCTCACCGGTGGCCCGGGCGGCCTCGCCTCCACCCTGACCAATGCCGGCGGCACCATCACCTCCAACCTTGCCGCCGCCACCGGCAGCAACAACGTCGCCTTTGGCGTCTTCAACTCCAACGGCGGCCAGCTCGGCTTCATCCAGGCCCTGCGCACCGAAGGCCTGACCAAGATCCTCGCCGAACCCCGCGTCACCACCCTGAGCGGCCGTCCCGCCTTCATCGTCAGCGGTGGTGAAACTCCTATCCTCACCAGCAGCGGCGTCGGCGCCCCCAGCGTCTCCTACAAACAGTTCGGCACCGTTGTCCACTTCCTCCCGATCGTCCTGGGCAACGGCAAGATCCACCTCGAAGTTCGCCCCGAACTCAGCAACCTCAACCCGGCCAACGGCATCACCATCCCGGGTACCACCGCCACCACCGTCCCCGGCTTCGATACCCGCTCCGCCCAGGTCGCGGTCCAGATCGAAGACGGCCAGACCCTCGCCATCGGTGGTCTGATCCAGAACCGCACCACCGGCACCACCAGCCGCATCCCGATCATCGGTGACATCCCCGGCCTCGGCATGCTGTTCTCGGCCAATAGCTACAACGTCACCGAGGAAGAAATGATCATCCTCGTGACCCCGCGTCTGGTCGATCCGGTCGATTGCACCAAGATTCCGAAGTTCCTGCCGGGCCGTGAAACCCGCGTGCCGGACGACTTCGAATTCTTCTGCGAACTGATCCTGGAAGCCCCGCGTGGCCCGCGTGCCGTCGGCCTGGCCCCGCACACCTACCAGCCGGCCTTCCGCAACGCTCCGAGCATCTACCCCTGTGCCAACGGCCATTGCGGCCCGAACGGCCTCGGTGCCCCCGGCTGCAGCACCTGTGCTCCGGGCAGCATCGGCAGCATCGGCGGCATCTCGTCGATTCGCAACGACGGTATCGGCACCGCCAGCCTGACGACAACGCCATCACTTCGCGACATCCCTGGCACGCCGACTTCGAACTCGAACTTCCGCATCGGTACGGACCCGGAAATGCCGACGATCCCGTCGGTGCAACCGATCCCGTCGCCGACGCCGATCCAGCCGAGCCTGGGCGGCCCGTCGATCCCGATCCCGTCCGCCCACGAGTTCACGCCTCGCGCACCGCTCCCGCCGCTGCCCCGCTGAGCGAGTGGGTGATTGATGAGTGACGAGTGAAAGACAGAAACCCTCCCCGATCACGGGGAGGGTTTTTTTTGAATCCAACTCGCCCAGAGCTCGGCACATGTTTGGCTTCTTGCGAATCTCCCCGACTACCAGCATAGTGTCCCGTCAAATCTAAACTGACAACGCACTGGCTGGCGACAATTATCATAAGCCGACGAGATTCTCATCACGACCACTCGCAATTCGGTTGACGATTCGCCAGGAACCAAGCGGCGAATCTACCGGTCACGCCGTTGGCTTACGCGGCACGGCTCGCGGGATCACCTGCCTTCGATGCACCACAGGTGCTTCTCGCCGCGCAGGAAAAGCTGGCGGCCGACGGCGACGGGCGACGCATCGATCGCGTCGTCCAGCTTGTTGGTCGCGAGAACCTCGACGCGGTCGCCGGCCTTGAGGACCAACGACACGCCAGTGCGATCGGTCAGGTAGATGCGGCCGGCGGCGGCGACGGGAGAGCCGTAAAAGCTGGTGGCTGGGTCGAGGCGTTCGCGGTCAGTGAGGACCTTGCCGGTCTTGATGTCGACGATCGTCAGCAACGGCTGATTGGTTGCCGTGAAGTAGAGGCGATTGCCGAGGAGGAGCGGCGACGGGCAATACGGCGTTCCCTTGGTGAGACGCCAGAGCGTGTTGTTGTCGGTGAGCTCCCCCTTGCTGTCGAGCGGCACCGCGACGCCGGCGGCGCCGCCATAGCCGCTCATCACATAAGCGATGCCGTCGGCGGCGACCGGAGACGGGATGGCGTTGGTGGTCATGCCGCCGATTTGCCAGATTTCCTTGCCGGTTTTGAGGTCGTAGCTGCGCACGCGCTTGGTGCCGTTGACGATGACCTGCGCTTGTCCCTTGTGCTCGACGACGAGCGGCGTGTTCCAGGAGGTCTTCTCGTCGCGGTCGGCGCGCCAGCGCGTCTTGCCGGTGGCGGCATCGAGGCAGAGCAGGGCGGAATCTTTTTCCTGATCCCAGTTGAGCAGCAGCGAATCGCGGTGGATGACGGGAGTGACCGCCTCGCCCCAGCCGAGGCGCGTGTTGAGTCGGCCGAGATCGCGTTGCCATTGCAGCTTGCCCGACAGGTCGTAGCAGTAAATGCCGAACGAGCCGAAGGAGACGTAGAGACGTTTGCCATCGGTGGTCGGCGAGCCGGCGGCGTACGAGTGCGACGCGTGATGTCCCTCGTGCGGCACCATCTCGGCAGCGGTGTGCTGCCAACGCAACTTGCCCGTCGCGCGGTCGAACGCCATCACGACAAAGCGGTAATACGTGTTCGGCGCCGTCGTCTTCACCTTCAGGTTCGGATCGACCTTCGGCAAATCCTTGGGATCGGCGACGCGGCCAGTGTTGATCGCGGTCAACACGAAGACCTGGTCCTCCCACACGATCGGCGTCGCGCTGCCTTTGCCCTGCAGCGGCGCCTTCCATTTGATGTTCGTCTTCGCGTCCCAGAAGACCGGCGGATCGGCCTTCGGCGCGACGCCATTCGCCAGCGGCCCGCGCCAGTGCGGCCAGGCCGCGAGCGGATCCTGGGCGCGAACCACGGCGCCGCAACCAATCGATATTGCCAGAGCAAGACACGTGCGCAGCATGCAAACCTCCTTGAAGGGCGTGCATGCAATTTTAGCCAATCGCGCCGGATTTTGTTCATGACAGATTCACGAAGTGACAAGAGATGCGCCGGCAGGCTCAGCGGCTATCTGCTGCGTGGCGTGCTCGATGGATGTGCAGATCGCTGCGGCCCCGGCGCTCCGCAGACGCGCGACCTCGGCTTCTCGTTCCGATTCCAGACCCCAGCAGCACGCCACGGTCCGCGATTCGGGAAACATCTTGTGCATGGTGCGGCATGCGCCGCGAATGCGGCCGAGGTTCTGGTCCCCCGTCGTCGAGATGATGATCAGGGCTGGATGCATTTGCTCGGTTCGATCCGCCTCATCGAGAGTGGTATCGCCGATGACGATCGTGGACCAGGACACCCGGGTCGGATCGGTCGCGGACTTGACCATGCTCATCACCAGCTTGTCGATGTCATCGTTGAAGGGGAATTCAACGACGAGGACATGCGTCTTCTCGTGATCTTCCTGCGGTGCCGCAGTGTCCGCGGGGGGCGCTTCCACGTCTGACCTCACGTCGACAAAGATCTCGCGCACGTTTTCCGCAATGGTGGCAGCGTCATCCGAGGAGAGATCGCCGCGGCGCCGATCGTATTGAGCGGACAGGAGCGCCGGAATCAGCATGTGGTCGACCAGGGCGAGCAGTGAATTCTCCTTCAAGTAGGCCTCTGCCAGAGTGCAGGCCTCCGCGGTGTCGCCGGCCAGCAAGCGTTGATAGAGAGCATCGCGCTTGTCGACGATTTCGCCATCTCCCATCAGCGTGGCGAGGAAACGGAAACCGGGGAAGTGATGCCCCAGCACGCAAAGACACGCGGTCAACGGCGTCGCCAGGATCAGGCCAACCGGCCCCCACAGCGTGCCCCAGAACAGCATGGCTAGGATCTGGCCCGGCGACGACACGCCCACGCTGTGCCCGAACACCAGCGGTTCCACGAGGTACGATTGCACCAGCTCGAGCACGATGAAGAAGACTCCCGTAAGCACGAACGGCGTCCACGTCGGCATCACCAGGCTGGCGATCAGCGGAAACGCCGCCGCGATCCAGCCTCCCACGAACGGCACATAGCGAAGCATCGCCGCCAGCGCGCCCCAGACGAGCGCATGCGGAATGCCGATCAACGCCAAACCGACGGCGACCACGGCGCCAAAACCCAGGTTGATCGCGAGCTGAAAGAACAAATATCGGCTCACGCGCTTGCTGGCGTCATCGAGGGCCCGGGTAGCGTTGATCCGGTTGTCGGATCCCAGCACGTGAATCAGGCGATTGCGCAGATCCTCACGCCGAATCAGCAACAGAAAGGCAAGCACGAAGACGATGACGGCGGTGACCAGGATGTCGGCAGCAATCCCGGCCGCCGATTGCACGATCGCCAGCACCGGAATTTCCATCTTCGCGTGAATCGTATTGTCGCTGGAGTTGACCCCGGAGGCATCCGGTTCCGATTTGCCCGCTTCCTTCTCCGTGTTGATGAGGCTGCCGATCCACGAGTGCGCACTGGCCTTCTGCAAGTCGTGGAGCTTGCCCGAGATCTCGGTTTTGTAAGTGGGGATGTCCTCGGCCAGCGATCCCATCTGCTGCACGAACCCATTCACGATGATGACGATAATCGTTCCGGCCAGGACGAGGGTGACAATGCACGCAGGAATGCGCGGCAAACCGGCC
>DASRSQ010000162.1:0-4965 GCA_035656475.1 Gemmataceae bacterium
TGACCATCAACGTCAGCGCACTGGCGATCACGTTCCTGGGCATTCTGTTCTTCAACGTGAAGGCGCCGTTCACGGTGTTGCAATTGCTGTGGATCAACGTCATCATGGACACGTTTGCGTCGATCGCCCTCTGCTCGGAACCGCCGCGGCCGGGCGTGATGCGGCTGCCGCCCAAGAAGCGCGACGAGAACATCGTGACGCCGATAATGCTGTGGACGATCGCCGTCACTGCGGGGTTTTTCCTGGTCGTGATGCTGGGGCTGCTGGTCGTCATGCAGCGCGGCTTTCAGGGGGAAGGCGAATCCGTCGGCGGTTTCACGATTCGGCAAGGGACGCTGTTTTTCTCGATCTACGTTTTTTTCCAGATATGGAATCAGATCAACTGCCGCTCGCTGACGCCGGGGCATAGCGGCCTGCATCGGATATTGCGTAACCCAACATTTTTGGTGATCGCGGGGCTCACCGCGATTGGGCAGATGGTCATCGTGACGTTCGGCGGCCGCGTGTTCAATGTCGAGCCGCTCAGCGTGGGGGACTGGCTCGGGGTGATTGGATTAACCTCCAGCATTCTGATTTTTGCGGAGATCGTGCGGCGCATTCGGGCCGCGCGCAGAGGACTCAATCATGGCTGAGCAAGGCGAACAGCTGGCAACCATCTGCAAGAAGATCGGCATCGGGACGATCGAACGACATGTGTTCCTGTGCCTTGGACCAAAATGTTGCGAGACCGAGGTCGGCGAGAAATCGTGGGAGACGCTCAAGCAAGCGCTCAAGGACGCCGGTTTGCAGGGCGGCGACCACATCTGCCAGCGCACCAAGGTCGGCTGCCTGCGCATTTGCTGTCACGGGCCGACGATGGTCGTCTATCCGGAAGGGACCTGGTACAAGGAGATGACGCCGGACAAGATCGATCGCTTCGTGAAGGAGCATCTGATCGAGGGACGGCCGATCGAGGAATGGATCTTCGCGAAGAATCCGCTGTCGACGCCGTGACCCCCGGGAACGCTGGCTCATCCCGGGGATTGGATCAATCATCCTTCTTCAATCCATAGGACTTGATCTTGCGGTCGAGCGTCGAGCGTTCGATCTTGAGGATTGTTGCGGCCTGACTCTTGTTCCAGTCGGTGTGATGCAATGTCTGCACGATGTGGCGTTTTTCCAGTTCCTCCAGCGAGATTGGCGTGAATGCGTCCGACTTCGCGTCGGGGGTAACGCCCGGAATCTCGAGCGATGACAGCAGAATATCGGTGACATCAAGCTGCGGACTGCGGGCGAGAGCGACGGCGCGCTCGATGACGTTTTTCAGCTCACGGACATTGCCCGGCCAGTCGTACTCGGTCATTTTGCGCAGTGCCGCCGGCGTGAAGCCGCGGATCTTGCGCCCTGTTTCGCGGCCGAACCGCTTCAGGAAATGCTCCGCCAGAATCGGCACATCGGTGCGGCGCTCGCGCAACGGCGGCACGCGGATGTCGACCACCTGCAAGCGATAGAACAGGTCCCGCCGAAACTTGCTTTCCTTGATGAGCTGCTCGAGCGGTTGATTCGTTGCAGCGACGACGCGGACGTCAACACGGATTGCCGCGTGCCCGCCGACGCGTTCGAACGGATGGCCTTCGAGGACGCGCAGCAGCTTCGCCTGCGTGTTGAACGCCATCTCGCCGATCTCGTCGAGGAAGATCGTGCCGTGGTCGGAGGCCTCGAACTTGCCGATCTTCTTTTCGGTGGCGCCGGTGAAAGCGCCGCGCTCATGGCCGAAGAGCTCGCTCTCGAGCAGTGTCTCGGTAATGGCGGCGCAGTTGAGGCAGATGAATGGGCCCTCGCTACGTGGGCTGGAATAGTGGATCGCGCGGGCGACGAGTTCCTTGCCGGCGCCGCTTTCGCCGCGGACCAGCACCGTTGCCGTCGTCGGGGCAACCCGGCCAATCTGCTCGTGGATGGTCTTGATCGCGGGGCTGTCGCCGACCAGTTCGCTTTCGACATGAAGCTGCTCGCGCAAGGCGCGATTCTCGAGTTGCAGCGAATCTTGCCGTTGCATCTGCCCCATCACCAGGCCGAGATGCTTGGCGACGGCGATGGTGAATTCGAGATCATCGCTTGAAAACGACTTGTGCGGATCGGTGCAGTAAAGATGGATGAGCGCGAGCACCTTCTCTTGATGGAGGACCGGAGCGCAAATCAAGCTGGTCGCACCCAGGCGTGTGATGCTCTCGCGCTGGCTGAGATAGCGATTGCGGGCGACGTCTTCCGCAAGGATCGCCTCGCGGCCGCTCATCACCTCGTTCGTCACGAATTCGGACACTGGTGAGTAAAGACGCTTGGCGGGCCCTTCGGGACGGACCGACGCGATTTCGAGTTCACGCCCTTCCTTCACGAGCAAGATCGCGCCGACCTCCGCCTTCACCGCCGCGATCAGGCCGTCGAGCACGACGTCGGCAAGATCGTTGAACGTGGTCGCCGTCCCCATGTCGAGCGACAGGCGGTAGAGTTGCATCAGATCCCGGCCCAGGCCGGGACGGCCAGGCACGGCCGTCATCTCGGCGTCTATCTCTTCGGGGTTCGGCGTCAGGAAGCGCGACGCCGTCAGGCGTTTCTTGATCGAGATCGTGTCCTTGAGCGACGGCAACGGAATCTGCGGCAATTCGTCGATCAGCTCGACGAAGATGAACCGCGATTTGCCGACCTGGAATTCGTCTCCCGGCGACAACTCCCATTCGCTGTCGAGCGGATCGCCGTTGATCCGCGTGCCGTTGAGACTCTTTAGATCGCGCAGGCGCCAGCGGTCCTCGGCGAAGTAGACTTCGGCGTGATCGCGGCTGCAGAGTTCGTCCTTCAGGACGATGCGATTGGTGTTGGCCCGGCCGATGGTGTAGTGCTGGCCCTGCTGCAAGGGCAGGACGTCGCCATAGCCGTCATCGCGCTTGGTGACCAGGTAAGGGCCAGTGCCGCTCGGGGTCATGCGAATACTTCGGAAACGAGAATGCCGGGAACAGATGCTCCATTATTCAGTATATCTCATGGCCATGGTGGGAACAGTTCGTAGGTCAGGCTTTCCAGCCTGACAGTACCGGCAACCGGTCCCATTGTCAGGCTGAAGCCTGACTTCCCCGTCCTGCGTTGCGTAAACTCACGCGATCTTAATTATCCCATTGATAGCATTGGAAGAACTTCAAGTCTGGAGAACGCCATGTCGAATCCCACGCACCTGTTCGCAACTTTGCTCCTGTTCATCGCTGGGGCGAGCTCGCTCGTCGCATCGGACTGGCCTGGATTTCGCGGGGCGCACAACGGTGCTTCCGAGGACAAGAACCTTCCGGTCAAGTGGAACAGTGAGACGCTCCTGTGGAAGATCAAGCTCCCCGGCGCTGGCACCTCGAGCCCCATCATCACGGGCGATAAGCTCATCGTTACCTGCAACGCGGGCTACGGTACTACCATCACCAAGGGCATGAGCGGCGGATTCGGCGGCGGGAAAGGCAAGGGGGGCAAAGGCGGGTTCGGCAAAGGAGGCGATGCCGGCGATCAATCAAAGCTGCAACTCCTCGTGATGTGCATCGATCGCAACAAGGCCGACATCTTGTGGAAGAAGGACATCAAGCCGAAGCTTCCCGAAACGCCATTCTCCGGCATGATGCGCGAACACTCCTACGCCTCCAGCACTCCGGTCACCGATGGCAAGAATATCTACGCGTTCTTCGGCAAGTCCGGCGTGTACGCCTTCGATCTCGACGGCAAGGAACTCTGGTCCGCCAGCGTCGGCACCGAGAAGCACATGTGGGGCTCCGCCGCCAGCCCGGTCCTCTACAAGGACCTGGTCATTGTCAACGCCGCCATCGAAAGCAAGTCGCTCGTCGCTCTCGACAAGAAGACCGGCAAGGAAGTCTGGCGTCAGCGCGGCATGGGCACCACCTGGGCATCGCCGATCCTCGTCGAGACCAAGGACGGCAAGCATGAAGTCGTCATCAATGTCCCCGGGAAGATCGCAGGCTACGACCCGCAAACCGGCAAGGAACTCTGGCACTGCCAGGGCGTGGTCGGCGGCAGTAAAGGCGGGGGCGGAGGTGGCGGGTTCGGCGGCGGATCGTACACGGCATCGACTCCGGTCGCGCGCGACGGCATCGTCTACGTAATCGGCGGCGGCGGGCCTACTCCCACGGCTGCCATGGCCATCAAGACCGGCGGTCGCGGCGACGTCTCCAAGACGCACGTCCTCTGGAAGAGCAAGGCCGGCGCTTGCAACTGCTCCCCCGTGCTCGCCGGCGATTTTCTCTACTGGGTCGACGGCACCATCACCTGCCTCAACATCGCCGACGGCAAGACCGTCTACAAGGAACGCCTTTATGGTGGCAAGAACGAATACGTCTCCGCCGTCGCCGCCGGTGACAAGATCTACGCATTGACGCGCTTCGACGGCCTATTCGTTGTCTCCGCCGGCAACAACTTCGAACAGCTCGCCCATAACAACTTCAAGGGCGATACCAGCATCTTCAACGCCAGCCCTGCAATCAGCGACGGCCGCATTTATCTGCGCTCGAACGAGTATTTGTATTGCATCGGCAAGAAATAAGATTGCAGCCGGGATGCTACTACTTGCCAATGCAGTACAAATGCTTGGCCGTGCGAAGATACAACGCCCCGTTGGCGACGGCCGGCGTCGCGCGAATGATGTCGCCCATGCTGTTGCGCGCCAGTTGCTGGTACTCCTTGGCATTCGACGCGAACACGAACACGTCGCCACGCTCACTCGGGGCATAGATATTGCCGTCGATCATGACGGGTGATGCGTAAAACTTTGTATCCGGGATCGTCTCGAACCATACTTTCTTGCCGGTCTTCGCGACGAAACAGCCGACGCGGCCAAGATCGTTCGCGAAGAAAACGTGTTCCCCCTTCACGAGCGGGCACGTCACATAGGGAAATTCCTTGCTGTTGGACCAGGCCAGCTCGCCATGCTCGTCCTTGCCGTCC
>DASRSQ010000163.1:0-3117 GCA_035656475.1 Gemmataceae bacterium
AACTGGCTGAATAATGACTGAAACCGTCTGCCCGTCGGGCAAGCCGGATTCTGAATCCAATGCTATCGTCCGCCCGTGGACTACCCCTCTCAAAACAGTTCCGAGTTTCGGCATGAGGTTTCCCCTGCGGCAGAATGCCCCTATCTGCTTAGGATACCGCTTGCATCTCAATGGTTGAACCGAAACTCTGCCGTAGTCAGCAGCGCCCACACGACCTGCTGGCACGCTTCCGCCTGGCGGTCCTGGCGGCGTTGCATGTACGCGACCAGCGTCTGCGTCTCATCCTGGCGCGGCGCCCGGCCCAGCACGTTGCGGATGGCCAGGTCGGCACGCTTGCCGGGATCGGGCTCCTGCTTCATGCGTTCCGTCAAGTTGCCGGCGCCGACGAGCAGCGACTTTTGCAACGCCTCGTTGTTCGCGAACAGCATCGCTTCGGCGACGCCGACCTGGAAATTCTCGGTGATCGCCGGGAACAGGTTGGCGATGCCCGATGCGCTCTTCTCGATCGCCTCGACGCGTTCCTCCAGCTTCTTGCGGTCGGTCGGCAGCGATTGCGGATCAACCGTTGCCAGCTTCAGCGAGGTCGCCAGCTGCATCGGCGTCAGCGGACGGACCAGGGCGACCGCGAACATGTTTTCGTTCGGCACATTGTCGCCATCCCAGCGGCTTGAACGCGCGTAGGCCTGCGACAGCACCAGGCCGCGCACGAGACGCTTCAGGTCGTAGCCATGCTCGGCGAGGTCGCGGGCCAGCCAGTCGAGAAGCTCCGGATGACTCGCGCGATTCTCGCTGTGCACCTGATCGAGCGGCATCACCAGGCCGCGGCCGTAGAAGCGATGCACCATGCGGTTGGCGATGTTGCGAGCGAAGAACTCCCGGCTGTCGGGTGCGAGGGCGGTCTCAACGAGCTTTGCTCGCAGGCTGAACACTGGCGGAGCAGGGGGGCCCTTTGCCTTCTTTCCCTGGTTGAGGCGGGCCTGTTCTTTCTTCTTCTCGTCGCCGGTCGGGTCCTTGGTGCCGGGGACGTCGAGCTTCTTGCCGGTCAGGAAAAGAATCGGCGCAACCTTCTCGACGCCTTTATTCGGAGTGTACTTGACGACGCCGAAATCCTTCTCGCCAAGGAATCCGCCGCTATCGACGGTACGGGCGAAGAACGATTTCATGCCGTAGAACTGATCCTGTGTCCACTTTTGTACGTGCGGATGGTCATGGCACTGGGCACAGCTGACATTGACGCCAAAGAAGATGCTGCTGGTGTCGATGGTAAGCTTGTTGAGATCCTTGACGCGTGATTTGAGGAAATCCGAGGCGCCGGCGATTTTCTTGTCCTTCTCATCGGGCAACATCATGTCGCGAAACATTCGGTCCCAGCTTCGGTTATCGCTCATGCTAGTAAGCAAATAATCGTATAGCGGATTTCCCTTATCTCCCTTGCGGCGCTGGCCCTCGCTGTTTTGCATGAAGGCGAAAAAGATCTGCGCGTTGTGCCGGGCGAAGGCGCTCGATGCGAGCAGGCGGTCGACGAGCTTCGCCTTTTTGTTGGGGTCGGTGCTGGCGAGATATTCCTGCACTTCCGCGGCCGTCGGCACGCGGCCATTGAGATCGAGCGTCAGGCGACGCAGCACCGTGGCATCGTCGGCGGGCCGTGCAGCGGTGATGCCTTCCTTCTTCAGCTTGGCGTCGATGTAATGATCAATGGCCTGCTCGATGGGCCGGTCCGCCGAGAGCAGGGATTCCTGGCCCAATGCAGTCGACGCGGCAGCGAGAAGGAGCGAAACGGCAAACACGTTGCGAATCATTGCGAGACGCCTCCAGCGGGAGGGAGTGTCAGGTGGGAAGTTGGCAGGCTAAAAGCAGGATACAGCAGGGCTGGGCGTGAAGCAACACAATTTTAGATCCTACTTCTGCGAGGCAAGCTACTAAGAACGGGTTACCCCATGACGCCGTAGTCATACGGCGTCTTGACCGGATCGTTCTCGTCAAAGCGAGTGAATCGTAGCGGCGCAATATCGAGGGCGGCCGCTTTGCCATCGACAATCAGCTCGGTCATGAGCTGGCCGACGATTGGCGACATCTTGAAGCCGTGCCCGGAAAAGCCGACGGCGCAATAGACGCCTTCGAGGCCCGGGAACTTGTCCATGATCGGATGCCAGTCGGGCGTGATGCCGTAGAGGGCGCCGTAGCCGCCGCGGCCGTAGCTGCGATGCATGGCGGGATAGCGTCGGCTCAAACGCTGACGCACGCCTGGCAGCCAGTCGCCGTCGGCAGCCTCGTTGTACTTGTCCGGATCGACCGGCTGATTGATCTCCTCGCCCGCCAAACTACCCGCGTGAATCATTTCGCCATGCGTCGGCTTGAAGTAGATCCCCTGCACGAAATCGCAATAGACGGCGGTGCGTCGCCCAAAATCCGGCGGCCGGCGATAGAGCGCCACCTGCGTACGGCACGCTTGCACCGGTAGCCTGACACCCAGGTCCTTGGCGAGATGAGCGGCCCAGGGGCCAGTCGCCAGGACGACGGTGTTGCAGTTGTAACGCCCCTCGTTAGTATCGACGCCGACGATCTTGTGCTTTTCGACAACAAGGCTCTCGACCTCGACGCCGAGCCGAATGTCCGCCCCCTCCCGGCGAGCCGCCTCCGCATAGGATGCGACCACCTGGACCGATTCAACGTAGCCCGCCTCTGCCTCGTAGACGGCAACCTCGTCTTCCTTGAGCCGGGAATTCGGATCAATGTCGGCGAGCACCTGCGCCGGCACCACGCGCACGTCGATGCCGAGCTCCTGCTGCATCTTCAGATTAACGTCGAGCCCCGGCTTGTCCTTCTCGTTGACGATGAGGACCATGCCGGTGCGCGTGAAAACGGGCGGTCCGCCGACAACGTCAGCGAATTGCTCGTACACGCGCAGACTCTTTTGCGCCATGCTGGCGGTGAGCTTGTTGGAGTAATGTTGTCGGACAATCGCGCCGGACTTGCCCGATGAGCCGGCGCCGAGAAACGATTTCTCGAGGAGGACGACGCGTCCCGTTTTTCGCTTGGCGAGTTGCCAGGCGATGCTGGTGCCCATGACGCCGCCGCCAACGATCAGGATGTCGCAGTTGACTGCCATTCAAGCAT
>DASRSQ010000164.1:0-1649 GCA_035656475.1 Gemmataceae bacterium
CTTCGGCCGGGGTAACAATGCGTATCGCTGGAGCGGCGAGTCGGATGTGATGGAGGCCAAGAGAGCATTTTTTGCCAATGAGGCGAGGAGGGGTGCGGATACGTCGCGTGTTGTGTTGCGAGGGTTCTCGATGGGCGGCGCCGGCACGTGGCATCTCGGCTTGCATCTTCCGGCCGAGTGGTGCGTTATGGGGCCTGGAGCTGGCTTCACGACCACGCACAACTACGCATGGAAGGGAACCAAGCTGTTGCCGGACTACCAGGAGAAGTGCCTGCGCATCTACGACGCGGTTGACTACGTGGAAAATGCCAGGATGATTCCCATCGTCGCTTACTCGGGAGGGGACGACCCACAGAAATTGGCCGCCGATAACATCGAGAAACGCCTGAAGGAGTTAAAGATTGATGCCATGACGCACCTCGTCAAGCCCGGCGTGGGCCACCGGTTCGATCCTGACTACTTCCAAAAGGCCAATTCGCTGTGGTCTGCGCACGCCAAAAAGAGTCCTGGGTGGCAGTTGCGGGATCGTGTTTCGTTCACGACCTATACAACCAAGTACCCGATGTGCAACTGGGTATTCATCGACTACCTGGAACGGCATTACGAAAAAGCTCAGGTTGATGTCCAGCGCACCAAGGATGAAACGCGCATTGCCACCAAGAACATTGCAGGCTTGACCCTGGGGGGGCTTCCCGCTAACCAGGCGACGAGAATCGTTATTGACGGCCAAATCCTGAATGCGCTTGTAGACCCGGATCAGGACGTAATCCTGGTTCGAGTCGGTCCAAAATGGACCACTGCCACGATCGACGACTATCACAAGGAAGTGAAAGAACGCCCGCGCAAGCGCTGGAAGGTCCAAGGACCTATCGATGATGCCTTCGGCTCCGGAACGTCCGGCAACGGCTTCGTCTGCGTCACCGGCACCGGCACGACCTGGCATCCCGCGACGCAACAATTCGTCGATGCCAAGGTCAAAGCGTTCGAGTACGACTGGGCCAAACACTGGCGTGGCGAGCTGCCGATCACCAACGAATATGGCATCTCGCCAAACGAGATCAGGGAAAAGCACCTGATCCTTTTCGGCGATCCCAGTTCCAATTTCCTGCTCGCCAACATTCTCGACAAGTTGCCGCTCAAATGGACTAAGGACGAGATCGAATTCGCCGGCAAGAAATATAAGTCGTCGGAGCATGTGCCGGTGATGATCTTTCCGAACCCGCTCAATCCGTACAAGTATGTCGTGCTCAACACCGGGCACACGTTTCCGTCGGAGGATTACGCCAAGACGAACGCGTTGCTCTATCCGCGGCTCGGCGATTACGCCATCCTGCGCATGACGCCGACGGCCAAGAACGCAGCCGCCTATGAAGTCGCGACGGCGGGACTGTTCGACGAATTCTGGCGCGTCGAGAAGAAGTAGTGAGCTGACCATGTTCCAAGGCTGGACACCACGCACGCTCGCCCCGGATCGCCCGGCGCACATGTCGGGCAATCATCCGCTGCCGCCGGTGCATCGCCTGCTCGGCGATCTTGGTGAAGACCGCGCGGCCAGCGACCCGGCCGCGCGCGAGCCGGCGCTGGCTCTTGTTGAAGCCGCGTTGCTCATCGCCGATGAGCCGTTGCCGTTGCGAAAGCTCGTGCAGATC
>DASRSQ010000165.1:0-8905 GCA_035656475.1 Gemmataceae bacterium
AAACCAAGACCGGTCGGACCATCGGCGCAGTTATGGTCATGCTGCACGTCGCCGCGCTCGGCTTTCTGATCGTCATCGTGTTCTTCGCGATGCTGGCCGGACATCGGTGAGTTGGCGCGATTTCTCTGGATGACGTCATGACGGAGATCGTTACCTGTCCGCAATGCCAGCGAAAGCTTCAGGTGCCCGAGAACTACATCGGCCGGCAGGTGCAGTGCCCGGAATGCGAGACGACGTTCGAAGCAGCGACAACGGCAATCAGCGCGCCGCCCCGAGCGAACACGCCGGCGCCGCTGCCCGAAAGCACTGAACGACGCCGGCGCGATGACCGCTACGACCACGAAGATGACGATGATGACATCGATGATATCCGCCAGCACCGCATCAACCGAAATTCGCTCGTACCGCATCGTGGTACGCTTATCCTCACGCTCGGCCTCATCGGACTCGTCGGCGGGATAAATTGCATCATCCCTGTCCTTCTTGGCCCGATCGTCTGGGGCATGGCTCGGTACGATCTGCAGGAAATGCGTGCCGGCCGCATGGACTCGGCGGGGGAATCGATGACGCGCACCGGCATGGCTTTGGGCATCATCTCAACAGTGTGCCTGTTGATCGGCATGACGCTCGCCTGTCTCTTCCTGATTTGGGGACGCTGATTTGTCGGCGGGCGCTGCCCTGTTCGGCGCTAACGCCCGAGCACAGCCGCTGTCGAAAAGAATCGCCATCACGATGATCGTCAATATCATCAAGGGCGAGCTTCGTACCTGGCGTTTATCTGCTGGTCTTCTGCAGCGAAAAGCAGGTCGTCGAGTAACTCCGGAATCGCTGTTAATCTTCAAACAGAATCTTGTTTGAGGCAATGATTGGACCGAAGTCGATGTCGCAACTCATCACGTGTCCCGATTGCAAGAAGCACCTGCAAGTGCCCGACGAGCTGATCGGCAAGCTGGTGCAATGCCCGGAGTGCAAGCAGACGTTCACGGCCGAGGAATCGACGCCGACCAAGGTTGTCCCGACCAGCGTCCCCGTTCCGAAGCAGACCGGCAAGCCCAAAGGGGCAGGCGCCAAGACCAAACCGGGCTGGGAAGAGGACGCCGACGAAGAGGAAAGCAAGAGCAAGCCGACCGCCAAGAAACGCCGTGATTATGACGAGGACGAGGATGACGACGATCGTGATCGAAAGCGGCGGCGCCGCAATGATGACGAGGATGACGATGACGACGACATCGATCTGCGCCGCCGTTCGCGCCGACGTAGTGGCGAGCGGCCGGGCAAGGTACAGGCCATCGCGATCATGATGCTGCTCGGCGGTATCTATGCGATTTTTCTGGCGGTTGTCACGACGCTGGCCTCAGGTTTTGGCTGCTGTCTCTGGCCAGGCATCTACTACAGCATCGTGATGGGCATCCTCGCCATCGTCAAGTCCACATCCTTGCTGGGAGACAAGGCGCATCTGTCCACGCCCCCGACCGGGATGGGCGTGATGATGATTATCAACATCATCAATGTCGATATCATCAATCTCGTGCTGGGCATCCTGATCCTCGTCTTCAGCAGCGACGACGAGGTCGTAGACTACATGAGAGGTTGAAGTCATTGTCTCGCTCAGGGGGAGAACCATGATTCGTCGCGTCGCAGCTATCGCCATCCTGCTCGCCGGCATCGCACCCGTGGCCCACGCAATCGATGATTACAAGCTCGGCCCCGATTCGATGGTGCAGCCAGGCGTGCCCCAGGGCAAGATCGAGAAGTTTCGGCACAAGAGCAACATCTTCGCCAACACCGAGCGCGAAGTCGCGGTCTACATCCCGGCCCAGTACGACGGCAAGACACCCGCGTGCGTCATGGTTTTCCAGGACGGTGTCCGCGCTTATCTCAATCCGAAGGGGAGCTACCGCGCCGCCGTCGTCATGGACAACCTCATCCACAAGAAAGAAATCCCGGTGATGGTCGGCATCTTCATCGATCCGGGTAGCTTCGACATGAAGGGCGGCAAGAACGGCGGCCCCGACTACAAGAACCGCAGCTTCGAATACGACACGCTCTCCGATCAGTATGTGCGCTTCCTCGAAAAGGAGATCCTGCCGACGGTTTTCGAGAAGTACAAGCTGAACCTGCGCAAGGATGCCGCCGGCCGGGGCATCTGCGGCGCGTCATCCGGCGGCATTTGCGCCTTCACCGCGGCCTGGCAGCGCCCGGATATGTTCAGCAAGGTTATCAGCCATATCGGCAGCTTCACCAACATCCGCGGCGGCGATCGCTATCCCGGCATCATCCGCGCCGCCAAGAAAAAAGACATCCGCGTCTTCCTCCAGGACGGCTCCAACGATCTCGACAACCAGGCCGGCAACTGGTACCTCGCCAACCTCCAGATGGAGGCCGCCCTCAAGTACGGCAAATACGACTACAAGACCGTCTGGGGCGACGGCAAACACTCCGGCATCCACGGCGGCGCGATATTGCCGGACACCATGCGCTGGCTCTGGCGCGGCGAGGATGACAAGAAATAACATCGGTGCCGTAGCGTGGGTCGAGCAACGCGAGACCCACCATCGTGGCAAAACGCTGGTTGGCCCATCGGTGGGTCTCGCGTTGCTCCTGGCACGCCGACACAGAACTCATTCCAGCGTGTGCGTGCCATGCGTGATCGCGCCGCCGGCGCGCAACGCCGCTGCAACCAGCGTCGTTTCGGCAAGCTCCTGCTCCGTCGCGCCGGCCTTCTTCGCCTTCTTGGTGTGGATCTCGATGCAGTACGGACACTGCGTCGTCAGGGCCACGGCCACCGCCATCAGCTCCTTGTACTTCAACGGGATTACTCCCTCCTTAAACGTCGCCTCGTCGAAGGCGAGAAAGCCTTTGAACGCTTCCGGCGCCAGCTCGCCCAGTTTCTTGATCTTGGTCAGGTGTTTCATGTCGTACATGCGAATCTCCTTTTGAGAACGTGAAACGACCAGGCGACTCGTGTCTTACTCCTTGATGGCGTCCGAATCCTTGTCGCGTTCCCGGCGTCTCAGACGCTCGAGCTCCGCACGCAGCCGCGCGTTTTCTTCCTCGAGCGATTCGACATCGTGCAAATCGACCTGCGGATGAGCGCGATGGACAATATGGTCCTCGGTAAAATAGACGCCGCTCCACATGTTAGTGCGGGCATAGGCCTGGTGAATGTTGCCTTCGTGGTCGCGAAAGCGGATGTGGTAAATTCGTTCGCGATTGCCGGCAAACCAGCCTGGGCCAAACGGAGACCAAGTCGCCTCGATGACCCTGCCGCCGCGGATTTCGACGTATGACGCAATGCGCTGGCGATCGAGTGCGCCCGCGATCAGGCGAACGCCGATAGCGATGGCCAACATCAGAGCGAGCAAGACCATAAAAGCTTCGGGAGATTCCATTACCGACCTCGTCCGAGGACGACTCCAATCAGTAGCCCACAGGCCGCGATGCCGAACCAGCGACTGAAGCCGGTCGCGAACACCACAGTGGCGTTGAAGGCGATGAAGCCCATGAACGCGATGATAGCCCAATCCAGCCAGCGCGGCCTGGGAAGGTCCGTCCACCACCAGCAGACGTCGGCGAGCCAGACGATCGTGAAGAGGTAGTTGACGTAGAGTCCGCCACCCCAGTCGAGGCCGACCACTGCCGCCGTCTGGCACGCGGTGAACGCGTACGCTTCCTCCTGGCTCCAGTGGTGATAATACGCGAAAGCAGCCCCGACATGAAGAAGATAGAAGCCGCACCCAACCGTCCAGGCGATTCGCCCCCAGCGCGGCGTCCCCCGACGTATCGCCAGGCTCGCGACGAACAGCAGCATCGCGAGGCGGACGGTCCAGCGCGTCAACCATTCGCCGACTTCCACGCTCGCCTCCCACCCGTTAGCCGGACGCGCAAGCGACGGACGACGTGATCCCGCGCGAGATCGATTCGTGAATCAGAATGACGCAAAATCTCAAGGTCGGTTGAGGTTCCCCCCTCGGCGTGAGCAACCGTGGAATGTGGAGGTCGAAGCGATTGCAGTGTCAGCGGTTCTCCCGGTACGTCACGAAATGCTGCAACGCTACCTTAACACTGTTGCTGGCTTATTTCTCCTGCACCACCGGATTGCGCAACACGCCGAGGCCTTCGATCTCGACCTCGACCACATCGCCATCTTTCAAAAACACCGGCGGCTTCCGCGCCATGCCCACCCCCGGCGGCGTCCCTGTGTAAATCAAATCGCCAGGCTCGAGCGTGAACACTTGCGACAGATACGCCAAAATCTCCGCAACGCCGAAGATCAGTTGGTTGGTATTGCTATCCTGCATCACCTCGCCATTGAGCCGAAGCCGAATCGCCAGATTCTGCGAGTTCTTGACCTCATCCGCCGTCACGAGCACCGGCCCCGCCGGCGCGAACGTGTCGAACGTCTTGCCGACCATCCACTGCTTGCCGTCTTTCTTGAGCTGCCAGTCGCGCGCCGACACATCATGTCCGACCATGTAGCCCGCGACATGTTCGAGGGCGTTTTTCGCCGTCAAATGCCGGCCTTTTTTGCCGACGACAATGACCAGTTCCGCCTCGTAATCAACCTCCTGGCTCACCCGGGGCAGCACGATCGTCTCACCATGTCCGATCAGCGAAGTGGGATACTTGCTGAACAGAATCGGATCCTTCGGAATCGCCGCCCCGCTCTCGGCTGCGTGATCCTTGTAGTTCAGCCCGATGCAGATAATCTTGCGTGGATCAACAACCGGCGCATGATACTTGACCTGATTGGCCGGCACCTTGACCGCGTTCGGCCGCTTGGCCACCTCGCCAACGGCTCGCAGCATCTCCGCCCCGCCCTCGAGGATTTGCCGAACATTGCCCGGCAAGTTCGGCTCGGTGGCATGAATATCGACAAAGGATTCGCCGACGAGCACCGCCGCTCGCGGCCCTGCCCAGGTTTCAATGGAAGCTAACCGCATACTACCTCACGCTTTGAAGAGTGAACCTCGCCCGTCGCAACCAGGTCATTCCCACGCACGGTGATTTCAAAGTATCCGAGGCCATGCGCCAGGCAAGTTGATTCCGCAATTTCGCCAAGAGGACCTTGCGTGGAAACTCGATTTTCGCTATCAAAATTGTCTGAAGCCATTCCGCGGTAGCTCAATGGTAGAGCAGCCGGCTGTTAACCGGCGGGTTGTAGGTTCGAATCCTACCCGCGGAGCTCCCACATCCGAAGCGGACCAAAACCCCACACGGGTAACCAGATTGACGCCGAGAGGCAACACCTCTCGGCGTTTCGCGTTTTCCGCCTTTCTCCGCAAGAGTTTACGTCTAGCAACTGGTCTGTCGCGCCCTCTCCTCATCGCGTGAGAGCGTGTGAAGATGCACAAGATTTCGAGCCGTTTCCTCTCGGGGGCCTCGTTTTCGAAATAAAACTCTCGGCCTCTCTGGTTACAAGGAACCCACGGGTTAACATCTCACCGTGCGCCGTTGAGCAAATTGGCTCAGTTCCTCGAAGCGAATGAAGCTTCGCGAACCGACCGGAATCGTAGCTAAGATACGTAGAAGAATTCTGTAAGGCGCACCGAGGCGACCAATGGGGCGATGGGGCTTCACATGGAGAACCTCCCAGCGATTCCAAATGTACTTGACCAAGAGTTGATCCGTCAAATTATGGCGTTGCCACCGACGTGGTTGAATATTTCGCCAGAGGCGATGGCGTCGAGTGCGGATGAGGCGTTGGACAAGCTGGTCGTATCAGGCCTAGCCGAGGCAAGGTTGCATTGCTGGCTTCAACTGAACATCCGCCCCAAGTGGTATGAATTTTGGAAGCCTGCCTTCGAGTCGATGCACCTTAGATTTCGAATTCTCGGCGACTACCGCCTGGACCTGATGCGCGCCATCGCGCAGGCCATGCCGCGTCACTGGCAAAGAGACGATCGGCTTGTCAGCGATGTCGATTTACGTGTCGGAAACTTTGATCAGATTCACCTCACTTCGGATGGTGAAATGGCGCAGCAAGCCGTGCGCCAAGGCGCCATCGCCCACTTCTTGGAATTTGTGAAGGCAGTGAGGATCAAACCACAGATTCGCTTGGAGGAAAAAGAGGTCAATGAAGGAAAGGTGGGGAACGAGTCACCGAAGGCTGTTGCCGTAGCTCATGCATCGGCGCACGTCGACAACACGGTTCACATCCACATGGGTGACGTCGTCAATCAAATACGCGACTTGCTCAAAGATATCAATCCACCAGCCACGAATGCAACTATCTCCGACCCCATCTGTCTAACCGTCACCGAAGCGGCTCGATACATTGGTGTCAGCGACCGCACTATCCGGGAATGGCGTCAGTCTGGAAAGCTCCCATCCGAAGAAACGGGCGATGGTAAGATTCTGTTTTCCAAATCAACACTCGAATTCTTTAAAGCAACTAGATCGGTCTAGAATGCTGTCTGATAACCCAAGTGTCCCATCCAGTTAGGCTTGAAAAGCGGCCAATCGTTCTCCGGAGATTTCTCGGAAGGGCCTCGGAACAGTTCCGGAAATATTTCGGAAGTCAGCGAAACCTATCGACGTAAGTCATTGAAAGTGAAGTATTTGACGTGATGATTCTCACGGGCAACTAACCCGCAGGAGAATCTCGTGATCACCACACCCTCACCGGCTTATTTCAGCACCGGCACCCTAGCGGAATTACTCTGCGTTCAGTCCTGGCGCATCGCGCGACTCTTTGAGACCGGCGCGATCAAGGAGCCGCCGCGCATTTCCGGGAGAAGGATGATCCCAAAAGAGATGGTCCCAGAAGTCATTACGGCCCTTCGCGACCGCGGGTGGCTTCCGTCTACTTTCAACTCCATCGAACTTTAAGTGTCTTGCCTTGCACATAGAAGGAACGAAGTCATGGCAAATGGCAGCTGGCGGAACGCGACCATCTCCTCCCCTTGTCCGATTTGTGGCAAACCGGACTGGTGCAGTGTGTCTGTTGACGGCAATCTCGCGGCGTGTCGGCGCCTCAAGGAAGGCGGGCAAGTCAAAGCTGATGCGAACGGCTCACCCTACTACCTACATTGGTTGAGCGGAACACGGTCGCCTGCCTCGCCACCACCGCCGCCGCAATCAGAGTGCCTGAGCGAACGCGCCGACATCGATACTCTCCACGCGGTTTATTCCGCGCTATTGGCACGATTGCAGCTATCTGCTGCGCACAACAACAATTTGCATATTCGAGGTCTCCGGGATCCAGAAATCGATCAACTCGGCTATCGTACCCTGACGGGACCAGGACGATCTCGTTTGGCACAGGAGCTACTTGATAAGTTCGGCGACGTCGTGTTCCAGGTGCCGGGCTTCACGATCCGTGAGCGCAACGGAACGCGATATGTCACGTTGGCTGGTGCTCGTGGTCTTTTGATTCCAGTCCGTGACATTCGAGGACGGATCGCAGCACTGAAGATCCGCCGCGACGAATCGGATGGTCAGCGTTATTCATTCTTGTCCAGCAAAAGATACGGCGGACCGGGCCCAGGAGCGCCGGTTCATGTTCCTTTGGGAGTTCCGTCGCCAGCGTCCATCGTTCGGCTCACAGAGGGCGACCTAAAGGCCGATATCGCGTTCCGACGGACAGGCGTACCGACCATCTCAATTCCCGGAGTGTCAAGTTGGCGCGCTGGTATTGAAGCTCTCAAGGGCCTGAATGCCAAGGTTGTGCGTCTGGCTTTTGACAAAGACGCAAGGAATAAGGCACCCGTGGCCCGCATGCTCGCCGCTACCGCAGAACGGTTGGCAGCGGAAGGATTTACGGTCGAATTCGAACGTTGGCCCGAGGAGTACAAGGGTATTGACGACGCGTTGGCTGCAGATGCATTTGTCGAAATCCTATCGGGAGATTCCGCCCAGCGAGCAATTGCAGAGATCGTCGCAGAAGGGACCTCAGGAGAGTCACCGCAAGTTGAGGCAAAGCATCGGTTGGCAGATGTACTGACTAAGGGACAGGAGACGCTCTTTCGCGACCGGGAGGTTCTGGCCTACTTGGCAGCCCTCGCCGAGGAAGATCCCGCCGAATTTGCCTGCCGTCGCGCACAAGCGCGCACCGCGGGAATTCGGCTGCGTGACCTGGATACCGTCATCGCCCCGCTCCGTCGAGAAATCCGCTCCCAAAAGCCCCCCGCCGTCTGTGGGGGAGCGTACCGTATCTCAGCCGGCCGCATTGTGTATCTCAAACCCACGATGCAAGGTGTTGTCGAGGTGCCGCTTAGCAACTTCTGGGCGTGCATCTCTGACACTGTAATCTTGGACGATGGAGTGTCAAAGTCCGCGGCGTTCGGAATCGAAGGCGGTCTCGTAGACGGTCGTCCATTGCCGCGCGTGACGGTTAATGCAAGCGAATTCCCACG
This sequence comes from Gemmataceae bacterium, assembly GCA_035656475.1. Taxonomy (GTDB): domain Bacteria; phylum Planctomycetota; class Planctomycetia; order Gemmatales; family Gemmataceae; genus SIAQ01. Next base: position 8,358 of record DASRSQ010000165.1, read on the forward strand.
GATGGACTGGCTGACATCTGCCTGGCAGGGCCGTGCCGTCGTGTTCGCTGGGCAAGGAGCTCGCGATCACTTGCGCTGCGCAATTGAACTCCTTTCCACCGAACGGATCGAACGCACTGAGTTCTTACATACTGGATGGCGCGAGATTGGTGGGGCATGGGCCTATTTGCACGCCGGTGGTGCAATTGGGTCGGATGGTCCAATAGAAACAGTGACGGTGACCTTGCCCTCTTCTCTGGCTGGTTTTCAGTTGCCGGCACCGCCAATTGAAAGAAAATTGACAGAGGCCGTGCGTGCAAGCTTGCGATTGCTCGATCTCGCGCCGCCGCGGATCATGTTTCCGTTACTCGCATCAGCTTACCGAGCGGTGCTTGGCGCCTGTGATTTTTCAATTCATGTCAGTGGCCCTTCTGGTGTTTTCAAGACAGAGACAACCGCCCTAATTCAGCAACACTTCGGTCGCGGATTAGACGCACGTCATTTGCCCGGTAGCTGGTCAAGTACAGCCAATGCGCTGGAGGTTCAGGCTTTTCTGGCGAAGGACGCTG
>DASRSQ010000166.1:0-5626 GCA_035656475.1 Gemmataceae bacterium
GGTGGTGATCGGCGGCGGCGACACCGGCTCGGACTGCATCGGCACTTCATTCCGCCAAGGAGCGAAGTCGGTGACCCAGCTCGAGATCATGCCGGCGCCGCCGGAGCATGAGGACAAGGGCCTGACCTGGCCGAACTGGCCGCTGAAGATGCGGACCTCCTCGAGCCAGGCCGAAGGCGCGGTGCGCGAATTCGCGGTGCTGACGCAGAAGTTTTCCGGCACCGACGGCAAGGTGCAAAAGCTGCATTGCGTGCGCGTCGACGAACGCTTCAAGCCGCTGCCCGGCACCGAGTTCGAACTCGACGCCGAACTCGTGCTGCTGGCGATGGGCTTCGTCCATCCGGTGCATGAGGGCCTGCTCAAGACGCTCGGCGTCGATCTCGACCAGCGCGGCAATGTCCGCGCCGCTACCACCGACTACAAGACCTCGAAGCCGAACATCTTCTCCGCCGGCGACATGCGCCGCGGCCAGTCGCTGGTGGTCTGGGCCATCCGCGAAGGCCGCCTCTGCGCCCGCGCGATCGACTTGGCGCTGATGGGGAAAACGGAGCTGCCGGGATAGCATCCTTCCCTCTTGCGGCCACAAAGGGAAGGGATAAATCAATCCCGTGTCTGTACAATAAACATTACACCTTCGACGCCGGACACATGCCGGCGGCGTCAAGCGTTCGCTGCTCGCGAAGAAAACGCATCCAAGAATCCAAGACCCGGTTCTGACTCCATCAGAACCGAAAAACGCCTTTAGCGTTCGGGAATTGCCTCCCACCTGTCGCCGTGCCAGTACCCTCGCCCTTCGTGTTCGCGGAAGGTGACGCCCGGTCCGGCGCGCCAGTTGTCCTGGTGAATCACCACGCCCGAATCTCTCGGATAGGCGTAATGTTCACGCGCGTGCCAGCAAACATTGCCGCTGCAGACGATTGCAGCGGAAGCCGTCACGGCTGAACCAGCCAGCGCCGCCGCGCTCAACACCCCCATCGCGATTGTTCTGGAGAGTTTCATCCGTTTCTCCTCTGGATGGCATCCAGTCACGGATGCCAAACACCGGCGAAAACCCTGCGTTCCTATCCTTGAATGAAGGTCGAAAACAACGGTTCCAGCGGGAACTCGTGGATGCCGGCGACATACGCCGCGGCCAATCGTCGGAGGTCTGAGCCATCCGCGAAGGCCGCCTCTACGCGTGGGCGGTCGATCTGGCGCTTGTGGAAAACGGTTCTGCCCGAGGCAGGGTTTCCTCGGCGCCGCTTGACCCTGTAATAACGGCTACGAGTTCGGACACCTCCTTCCGCAGATGCTGAGGGCAGCAGCTTCGCCGTCGCTTCGCAGTATCTGTGCCGCGCGATGCCGAAGCACCGTGCTTTCGCGGATCACCGCTGGCTGCTCGGGGGTGTGCCATTGATCGGCCAGTCTGATCGCCCCAGCAGATTATGGACCAGGGCTACCAGCTCCGCCTGGCGATGCGTGTTTGTTTTGGCGAACACGGCCTTCAACTGGCTCCGAACGGTTTCATTGCTCAACCTTAGTTCGTCGGCAATGTCATCGATGCCGCGTCCCTTTGCCAGTCGGGCGGCCACTCGGCTCTCAGCTTCTGTCAAATGAAACGCATTTCGAAGTGTTTCTTCAGGAATCAGCTTGGGTGAGTTGAGGTCCAAAAGAATCACGATGGCCTTGCAGTCCGCCAATGCATTCGATGAGAGCGTCGGAACCCGGATCGGATAGGCGAGCAACGGACGCTTTCCTCGCCTTGGCAGCACGACAGGAACAGATAGCGCCGGCCCCGAACGGCGCCAGAGCAGATCATTCAGCGCCCGTTCGAACAAGTGAGTTGCGTTCGGATCCTTCGAGACAAGTCTGCGATTGACCACCCGGGGATCGCTGGCCAGCAGCCTCTCCCCGCTTTCATTCATCTGAAATACCTCGCCCTGCCGATTGATCAAAAGAGCGGCAGACCCGCTTGCTTCCAGCACGTCCAGAACAGATACGCCTGCAGCAAAGCCCACTGCTTTGGCTAAGGCTATGCTCGACGGCAGAGTTTTCGACAGCCGAACCAGTCTGTGTTTTTCCGAATCCGAGAACGGACCCTGGCTTGTCTTTCTCTGGATGGATAGGCACCAGACGTCTTGCCCGAATGCCACTCTGACACCGGCGAACCATTGAAGACCATGAGGAGCAAGGAACTCCTGGTAATACGGATGGCTCTTGATGTACCCAGGATTAAACAAATCCAGGTCACCGATGATGCCGTTCCTCATCAACAGAGGTACGCCCTTGTACCGTTCATCGCGCTCGTACCACCGGTCACGGAAGTATACGTCGTTAACCTCCTGCAAGCAGCTTGAGGTTGGTATATCGGGCATCTGAGCGCCGGAGATTGGCAGCAGCAGCGCTCCAGCGCCGTTTGTGGTCTTGGCAGCAATATCCATTGCTGTCGGCCAGAGCTCAGGATTGATAGCTGCCGACGCGAACGCCTGTTCCAGTGGTTCGAAATTCCAGCGACCCACGGCTTTATCTCTAAGCCTTGTTGCCCAGTGGCCATTCGCACGGCTGGGAGAGGTTACCCTATTTGGGGGTTGTTGCAAATCCAACCTTATCTAAGGTTGCGATTGAAATGGCGGAATAGACCTGCATTGCTTTGAGGACGCGTTCGCCGCGCCCACGATTGATATCGAAGCTTTTGCTTTTTCTAACAGGGCATCAGAATCTTTGATGGGCTCGCCCTCAATGTTTCAGGTCGCCCTCTTGTTGACTCCAGTTGGCACCGATTGATTGTCAAGGGAGGCTGCAATGCTTGACAACGTTGCTGAAAAACTGAGCTCGCCGAAATGGCTGCGCGAGGCTATCGGCGGCCGTGTCAGGGTTTTAATAAGCTCCATCGGGTTTACGCCGACCGTAATCGAACGCGAGGTGGCAGGCGAGAATTGCTTGTTTTACCTCGGCAACGTTACCGGCAAGTGCTGGTACGGCACCAAGAGCGACGTCTCTCACGACATGACATTCGTCAAACACAACCTGGTTAAGCCGGGCGACGTGGTAATCGAATGCGGCGGGCACCATGGTGCGCAAACTGTGCTGCTGTCGCGCTGGGTCGGCGACGATGGTAAAGTGATCGTGGTCGAGCCGATCCCGGAAAACGTCGCCATCCTGAAAAAGAACGTTGCGCTCAATGAATTGAAAAATGTGATCGTCGTATCAAAGGCTGCCAGCGACCGTTCCGGCCGCGTTACAATGCGGCCGGCCTCAAACGGCTCCGTCGCCTATGACCGCAGAGCCAACAATGCGCTTGAGGTCGAAAGCGTGAGCCTCGACGATCTCGCCGCCGAGCTTGGCGTCAAGCCGACCTTTATCAAGATCGACGTCGAGGGATTTGAATACCGGGTTCTCAGAGGCGCTGCGAACATACTTGCGATGACGCCGGCCATCTTCGTCGAGGTTCACACCCTGAGCTTGCCACGCTATGGCGACGCCTTCGAAGACCTGTGGAGCTTGATTAATCCTGAGCTTTATGAAATCTCGTTGCAACGCGAAGACTACGAGCAGCCAATCCCTTATACCGACCGCTCATCACCGGGGGCGCGAGCACATCTGTTTTTCAAGCCGAAGTGCGTCGGTCCCTCACAGCACTGAACGCAGATAACGGTCAACATCGCGCGTGATATAACGACTTGGCATTCAGCTAGCGAATGGATGCGCGGCGCAGGATCGTCTTCGCGACGTGTAAACCACGTCGATGCGATGACGCGCCACTGATTTGCCCGACGGGCGCTCCGCCCCAATTCCTGTCCACCCCTCGCCGCAAAAATATTCCCCTTCTCCATTTGCTAAAATCAGCATTATGAACTCCGCCGTCCCGCCTCGCTCAGAGCAACTGTGCTTTTGGCTAGCGCGGCGAGCGACCGGCCTCAAGGCTGGCGCTGGCGCGTCCCCGCCCTCGGCGGCTGACGGCCTTGACCCCGTCGGCTCGCCGCTCTTGAGGGACGGCCATGCGCTCGGTCTCCAACCGAGCGCGGTAAGTGCGCACGCGCAATCAGGCCACGGCGTGGTGGCCAGGATTCCATTTCTGGCAGCGTGCGAACATCGTGTTGAGGATGATGATCAGCTTGCGCATGCAGGCAACGAGCGCAACCTTCGGCTCTTTTCCCTTGGCGAGCAGACGCAGATAGAAGGCCTTGAGCACGGGGTTGTTCTGCGTAGCTGCGCCGAGACAGGGCATGTAGATGGCGTTTCTCACCCAGCGGCGGCCGCCCTTGATGTGGCGCTCGCCACGCCGCTTGCCGCTATCATCGTCGTAAGGAGCGAGTCCGACCAAAGCCGCGGCGACCTCGTCGCTGACCTGTCCAAGTTCAGGCACTCCTGCAATGAGGATCGCAGACGTCGCTTGTGCGAGGCCAGGAACACTCTCGATAATCTCGGCACGCTGGGCGAACTCCGGCGTGGCCTTGATCTTGAAGGAGATTGCGGCCTCGAGCTTGTCGATCTCGGCGGCGAGGTTCTTCAAGATGCGCGCATGAGCTTTCCGGGCTAGCTCCGGTGCCGCATGCTCGTTCTGAGCCCGCAGGCGGATCTTGATATCGACCAGGGCTTTGCGCGCTTTCGCCAGCGCCGCGAGCTCCTCACGCGCGGCATCAGGGATCTGGCCCGGCGCCTGGCTGAACGTCTCGGCGAACCAGGCGATCATCTCCGCGTCGATCGGATCGTTCTTCGCCAAACGTCCGGCCGACAGCGCAAAGTTGCGGACCCGCCTGGGATCGACAATCCGGACCTCGATGCCGGCGTTGTACAGCACGTTACGCCATTCACGCTCGTAACCGCCGCTTGCCTCCATCACCGCCTTGCCCACCCGATATTTGCGAAGCCAGGCAACCAGCTTGCGGTGCCCTTGGACGGTGTTTGGGAACGTCTGCCGCAATTCGACCCGGCGAATGCAGGCATCCACCTTGTCCTTGGCCACATCAATACCGACGACAACGAGATCGTCTTGTGCCATCATCCACTCCCTTCCTTGCTCAGTTCGGGCTCGAAGCCCTTTCAACTGTTCGGGTTGAGGAAGACACCGGAGCTGTCCCTCGCTCTGATTACCAGGCTCTGCCGCCTTTGGGGCGTAACGGGCTCAGTTCCAGCGACGGGCGGTTTTGCGAGAACCGCCCGTTCGCACATCCTGGCAGATTTTCTGGACACAAGGGGCGTATCGCGATCGTCACGAACGTGGAGCGCGGGATGCGGTGGACGCGGCAGCGTCGGGCGCGGAAAGCGCATCGCAGGGCGGGCCGTCCATTAAGTGACTAGCCGGTGAGCGATCGCTGACAGCGTAAGACGAACGGCGCAGTTGCGGACGGGCAAACCGTGTAGTCCTAGCACCCGTTGCTGGTGTCAAGTCGGCGGAGGCGAAGTCGGCCCGACCGGGTCTCGATCAGCCCTATTCGCTGGCGATGGTGACAAGACGAATTCGTCGCCAAGGAGAGCAAGGCATAGGCCGTTAAAACCACTGCGCAGGGAAGGCCGGATGTTCCGGCGAACCCGTGGTGACTAACCCGTATGCTTTCTACACTTGCATGCGGGGCTGCGGGTGCGACCTGTGCACCCGGCCTTCCCGGCGCCCTCCTTAGGGTCGCCAGCGCCCTCACCTTTTGGG
>DASRSQ010000167.1:0-4984 GCA_035656475.1 Gemmataceae bacterium
CGCCACGGAGGGCCGCATGCACACCAACGATTTGCACGCCACGCTGCTCGCGTTGATGGGAATCGATCACGAGCAGTTGACGTACCGCTACGCCGGCCGCGACTTCCGCCTGACGGACGTCGCCGGGCGCGTGGTAAATGAAATATTTGAGGCGTAGAAAATTGGGACACGCGGCTTAGGTCTTCGCCTTGCCGACGGCGACGACGACGGGGAAGTGTGGATGCGGTACCTCGGCCGGCGTGATGGTGTATTGCCACACGCCGGGATCCGCTTGCGGGATTTCGATCATGAAGATACCCTGATCCTCGTGCTCGACGGTTTTGCCGGCCGGCGAGCGCAGCGTGAGCTTGAGGCGGGCACCGAGGTTTTCGAAGCCGAGCGCGACCTGCATGGGGCCGCCTTCATGACGGCACAGGCCCTCCGCGCTCTTTCCCTTGGACACGAACGCCGGCCGTAACGTCTCGGCGGCGAAATTGGAACGCACCATCAACTCTTTCACGCGCGCCTCGCTGCGGGCGCTCACTGACGCATAGACCAGATAGTCGATCAGCTTCTGCACCAGCGCGCTGTCGTTTTGCATGTGATGGAAGGACGTGAAGACAACCGTCCCCTTGCCGGCGCGGAACTTGACTAGCAGCGGAGCCGACCAGGTTTCGCCGAGTTGATTGCGATAGGCTCCCTTCAGGCACACGGTCGTCTTGGCCGGATCGAACGCGGCCGGCCGCCAGTTCGGAGCATTGAACGCCAGCGGGATCGTCTTGCGTCCCAGATACTCCTGCAATCCTTCGTCGACAACGCTGGCGTCCACCGATTGCGGTATCCCGGGAAGCAGCGGCATGCGGCCACGGAATTCCGGAAAGGCCGCCAGTACCTGATCACGTCGCAGGTCGGAGGCGTAAAGGGTGCCGCCGTATTCGACGAACTTTCGCAACGGCAGTGCCGACTGGAAGTCTTGCAGGTACAGGTCGGCACAGGTCAGGAACACCACGTCATAGCTACGCAGAGTCAGGATCGAACGCGTGTCTTCATTGCGGATCGTGGTGTAGCGATAGCCGTCCCCCATCGATTTCAACACGCCCGCCACGTCGTCATGCGCGAACGGCGTCACCGCCAAACGCAACGGCTTCGGCTCCTCCGGGAAGCGCAACCGCCGCAGTGTGTAGTGGACATTGCCCTCCTCGATACGGGCAACCTCGATGGGCAAGATCAGGTTCGTGTCATCGCGCTTCAACGGCGCAGGCATCTCGACGGCCCAGCGAATCGGCGCACGCACAACACGTTTTTCGGGCTCGGGCTTCGGCGCGTCCGCTGTCGGCGGCATCGGCATCGGCATCGGTGGCTCGACGAACGATGGCATTCGCCGCGCCAGCTTGATCTCGTCAGACGGCGTCAGCACCGGCATACTCTCCGGCTCGATGCGGGGTTCCTCGCGCGGCAGCGATGCCGACTCCACCGCAATGCTCGCCGGCGGCGGCGCCATTACCGCTACCGCCACGGCGACGTCGGGTTCAACGCGTGTCCGCGGCAGCAATGCCACGACCAGCAGCGTCAACAGCACCAGGCCTGCGCTGAATCCGCTCAGACCAAGCAAGATCGCCACCGCCACACGCCACGACAGCACCGGCACTGGATCGATCGGCGGCACCGGGGCGGGCAAGGCTACCGGAACGTCGGTCTTCACGGAGGTGAGATTCATGTCCATGGTTTGGGACGTCGTCTGGCGCCTAGTGTTACGAGACTCACGCGTGATTGTAAGCGTGCGGACAATGAATCTGAAGCTGGGAATGCTGGAAAAGCTCTGCGGACCGCGGATTTCGCGTCGATTGTCCCGATTGTGCCGAAAAGGCGGCCTGTTTTCCGTTGGATCGCTGCTCCGATCGTGTATAACGACGTCAATCTTGGAACACGACATACGCCCAGCGACCTGAGCGAATGACCGAGACGCCTGTCAGCCTGCTGGAACGCCTGCGCGATCCGTTCGACGCCGATGCGTGGGCGCGCTTCGTCACACTGTACACACCCCTCATCTATTCGTGGGGCCGGCGCGTCGGCTTGCAGGACCAGGACGCGGTCGACCTCGTGCAGGATGTCTTCGCCACCCTGATTCAGGTGCTGCCGACTTTTGCCTATGATCGGCACAAGAGCTTTCGCGGTTGGCTGCGGACGGTCGCCCTGAATCGCTGGCGCAACACGCGCAAGCAGTGGAACGAGAAGATGCCGCGCGACCAGGGCAACGGCGTGGAACGCCTGGCGTTGCCAGACGATGTGGAAGCATTCTGGGAAGCGGAGTATCAACAGCACCTCGTCAGCCAGGCCCTGGCGATCATGCGGGCAGACTTTCAGGAAAAAACGTGGATGGCGTGCTGGGAAGTGGTGGTGTCGGGACGGCCAGCCGCAGAAGTTGCGAAGGAACTCGGTCTGACCATCGGCGCGGTCTATGCCGCCAAGTTTCGCGTGCTCGACCGCTTGCGGCACGAGCTGCGAGGCATGCTGGATTAGATCACCTCTCGGCGTATCGGTCGACCACTTCGCGAAACGCTCGAATGTGCTCTGGCGTCGTCCCGCAGCAACCACCGATCATGGTCACGCCCGCATCGAGCAATGCCGGCAATTGCGCGGCCATCGTCGTCGGGCTGCGCGGATAGACGCCATTCCTCGGGGTTCCCGCGTTGGGCCGCACGAAGATCGGCAAGGCGCACGTCGAGCGATAGCGCTCGACGATGCGTCGCATGTCGTCCATGTCGATGTCCTTGCCGCAATTGGCGCCGATCGCGATGGCGCCATGTTGCTCGGCAACTCGCGCGCATTCTCCCGGTGACGCGCCAGCGAATGTCGCCAAGCCATCGTGCAAAAACGTGAACGACACCAGCATCGGCAGATCGCTCGGCCGTGCCTTGGCGAAGATTTCGAGTTCGACGAACGACGTCCAGGTTTCGAGAACTACGCCGTCGGTGTCGCGACATTCGGCGAGGATCGCCGATGCAAGGCTTGGCGTCAGATTGGGAACGGGCCCGACACCCGCGACCAGAAAACGCGGCTTCGCCTCGCGCGCTGCGCGAATTGCCACCCGCCACTCGGCGTGCAAGCGAGTGGGATCGTGCGTCTGAAAGGTGTTCGTGAGCAGCACGTCGGCAGAAGCGGTGACGTACGAGGAATGGATGCTCTCGGGAGAGGCGTGCAATCGCTGCAGTTCGGTCCCCATCGCTCCGTCCATGACGAGGATTCGGCCCGAACGCAGCGGTTGCACGAAATCGTTCACTAGCGTTCGACCCACGAATCGAACACGCGCACCTTCTTCCAGTTTGCCTTGTTTTCGTCGATGAACTGGATGTGCCGTTTGGCGTCCTGATACTTGTCGTGCGATGCCTGGTCCTTGAAGACGATCTGCAGCGAGACGTCATAATCGAGGTCGTTGACCTCGCGCTTGAAGCTGTCCGCGCGGACGCCGGTCGCGAAGAAGACCTCGCCGTCATGGCCGCTCAGGTACTTCTTGCACGCCTGCACGAGCTTCTTCTTCGCCTCGGGAGAGCTGTCCTTGAGCGTGAAGTAGACATCGTGCGACAACAGCTTGCCCTTCTCCTGGGCGCTCGTGGCGCCGCTGTCGTTCAACAGGGCATAGGTGAAAAGACCGACGAGGGCGACCGAGGCAAAGGCCAGACTTCGACGCATGGGTTCTCCTTGACGGGGTTACTGATCTGATTTCGGGGGAAATTCGACGCCACGATAGATGTCTACAAGCGGAATCTTGACCGCGATGCTGCCGAAGGCAAAGATCTGATCGAGCCCGCGATATTCAGTGAGGAGCCAGCTATTGTCCGACTGTCGCACGTATCGTTCCACGAGAGGCTCGTTTTGGGCAATCAGCACGTATTCCTGCAAAGAGGGAATCCGGCGATAATGCCCGGACTTCTTGCCACGATCGTATTTCTCGGTGGAGTCCGACAACACCTCCATGAGCACTCGTGGATTGATCAGCGTGTCGAGAATATCATCTTCGAACTCTGGATTGTCGCACACGATGATCACGTCGGGATAGGTGTAGAGTCCTGTTGCATCCACCTTGACGCGCAGATCACTGGTGAGAACGCAGCACGGGCCGTCTCTTAGCTGATCGTTGCATTCAAAAGCAACGTTGTCCTTGATCAACGTGTGCTCCCAGCTCGCGCCTGCCATGGCGAACATCTCGCCCTGGTAGAATTCGCTGCGGAACGCCGCCGCGCGCTCGCGGACCAAATACTCTTGCGGTGTCAGCAACATGCTCGACATCAGACTCCTCCGTGCCGCTATTGTATGCGCGATGCCTGCCATTATCGTGCCTACCGCGTAATCTAATCCCACGTCCGCCAAGCCCCGCCTGCACCGGAGTTCCCATGATCCGCCGCGCACTATTGCTCGTTGTCTTCTTCTGCCTGATCGCAGCCTCGCCCGATGTCGTCGGCGGCGAGAAGAAGCAGCCGAAATACTCCAATCTCCTCGCCAAGGAGAGAAGTCCTTACCTCCTCATGCATGCCCACAATCCGACCAACTGGCATCCGTGGGGTCCGGAAGCGTTCGCCAAGGCGAAGAAGGAGAAGAAGCTCGTCTTCCTCTCGATCGGCTACAGCTCCTGTTACTGGTGCCACGTGATGGAGCGCGAATCGTTCAACAACGAGGCGGTCGCGAAGATCCTCAACGATCACTACATCTGCATCAAGGTCGACCGCGAGGAACGCCCCGACATCGACCAGATTTACATGACCTCGCTCTACGCCATGCGCGAGAGCGGCGGCTGGCCGTTGTCGATGTTCCTTCTGCCCGATGGCCGACCCATCGTCGGCGGCACGTACTGGCCGCGCGAAGATCGCAAGATCAAGGACGAGGTCGCTCCTGGGTTCATGACGATTCTCAAGGACATTAACAAGGCGTACGCGGAGAACACCAAGAATTTCGAGGAACGCGCTGAGAAGATCGCCACGATCACCGCGCGCGAGCTCGAAAAGGTCTC
>DASRSQ010000168.1:0-6456 GCA_035656475.1 Gemmataceae bacterium
CCACAGAGTGACGGGGCCCGCATTCGAACGCGCCGGCGTCAGGGCGCGAATCGCCTGCTGCCAAAAGATACTGTAGGGGGTCGGCCCCTCGCTTGTCGACGCCAGCGTGTGCCATTTCCAGAATGTGTCGGTTCCCACGAACAGCACGCGGCCGCGCCCGACGGTGTGCTCGGCGATCACGATCGTGTTGCCATAGGCATTGCGATGCTTGAGGGCTTCGAGCAAAACCGTGGCGCCGGGCCGCTTGCGCAAAGCGGGATACACCTGGTCGAGCGGCGTCAACTTTTCCGCGTCGGCCGTCCGCAGTTGAAAGAAGAACGGCGAATCGGCCGCGTCCGGCCGCATCCGCACATCAATCGGTCCTTCGATCGGCTTGCCCGAGTCCGGCGTCAGCTCGACGGGCAAGAGCGCGTGCAACTCCGGAATCTCGATCATCCGCCCCACGCTCGGTCCCGCGATGACAACGAGGGAGCGCCCCTCGTCCGCGATAAGATTCGCAAGATCTTTCGCCAGGTCGCGTGGCCATTTCGCAGGATCGACGTCGCCAAGCACGAAGGTGTCAAAGCCTTCGAGGTCGGTGCGGTTCTGCGGAAAGCCCACGAGGCTGATGCGCGAATCGGGAGAGCCGAAGCGTTGGAACGTTCCTTTGCCGCGTTGCAGCAAGGCCCAGAAGCGAAAGCTCGGGTCATCTTCGAACAGGCGATGCAGATACTTGTACTCCCAGCGCCAGCGATCTTCGAGGATCAGCACCTCATACTTGCTATCGAGTACCTGCAGCGAAACCGGGTAAGGCCGGGCGGCGGCATCCGCAAGGGAGAAATCAAGTTGCCTGGGGCCGGCCGTCAGCGGTTTGTACGTGATCTCGAAGGCGTCCTCAACGCGTCCCGCCTTGAGCGTGGCGTTTCGCTCGAGAACCTTATTGCCATCCTCCGTCGCGCGAATGAGGATATTGCGATCGCTGTCCGCGGGACGTTTGCCGTTGATCGTGATGCGAAAGATGGTGTCGGAAGCAAGAAGCACACGGCGAGCGCTCTGCACTTCGACAATTTCGAGCGCTGGCGCTTCGGAGCTGGATGGGGATGATGGCGCGAGCACGTCGATGGTAACGCCGAAGCGGCGGGCGGCCTCGACCGGATCGCTTTGGCCGCGATCGAGACCGTCGCTGACCAGGAGCAGCCGCTGCGGATTTTTCCCTAGCGAGCGCGCATGCGTCAGCGCCGTGTCGATGCTGTGGGCCAGCTGGGTGTTCGTCCCATCCGCCTTCAGCGTCGCAAGCTTGTCGGCGTCGATTGGCCTGGCGCTGCGATGGAATGCGAACCAGTGCGCGTGATAGCGGCCCCTGAGCGCGGCCGCGAATTCCCCCTGGCGAAGATGCGCGGTGACTTCACCGAGCCGAGTTCCTTTGCCGCTCGCCTGCCCCATGCTGCGCGACGTGTCGACAAGCACCACGAGTTCGGGGAGCTGCGCGGCCTGGCTGGTGTAGGTGAGCGCCGGTTGCAGAAGAATCAACAGAAACAAGACGAAGACGATGACGCGAATCAGGGTGAGGATCACAAAGAATTTGCGTGCGACCCCCTTCTGCAGCAGCGTCATCGTGCCGTAGGCGATCGCGCCGAGCAACGCCAGCGCGAGCAGCATCGTTAGCCAGGCGGGAAGCAAGAGGTCGAAGTGCATCGACATATCGGCAATCCAATCATGAACCAAGAACCAAGCTACTTATCGTCAATAACAGAGATGCGGTCCCCCTGAAGGGAAACAGAGCTCCGAAGGTGCGTTACGCGCTTCAAAGTAAATATCAATCGACTGATTGTTTCCAATGATGCTCGATTCGGGCATTTCTGAGCAAAGCGTTACTTGGTAGTATCCGTCAAGCATTTGCGCTGTCTGTTCGGCCGGACATTCCGATGTCCATCGCATCAGGTCATAGAGATCACGAAAGTTGACCTGTCCTCCAGCACAATGAAGCCCGAGCTGCAGCTTGAACTCGCATTGCGAGAGCCGATTTGTCGGCGGCGGCCCATCATGCAAAGTAAGGAAAAAGATTCCTGGCGATCCGGTGTAAAACGCCACAATGGTGCCGTCTTGCAGGTGTGCCTGAACCTGTTTGAGTGTGCGGTACGACGAACGCAAATAGTCGAAACCTTCCGCAATGTGAGCTGCATGCCGAGGCGAGTACAAGATGATACCCAATCCAGAAACATCGATCTCTATCTCGCGCCCATCACAGTTGCTCATTCCGACCTCGTTGTTTGCACCGGTTTGAGCACGCCGCGGTTCGGCACCACTGCCTCCACCGTTTTCGGATTCGCACGCGGACACAGGCGATGCACGTAAATCGTCTCGGCCACCAGCAGCATGCCAGCGAGCAGCACGAACAACGGCCAGAGCGGCCAATGGCTTGACTGCTGCGAAAGCTGCTCGGCCGCTGCGTCCGCACTGATGACTTCCAGCTCGACGCCTGGCCACCAATCCTGCAATGACTTCGCGTCCATTGCTGCGAGGGCACTATCGCGGCGGGGGGCGTTGGCAACGAGAACAAACGGCTTCTTGCCTGCGATTTCGATGCGATATGTGCCGGCCTCGGTGATCTCGTCCAGATGCAGCATCGTACGTCCGGATTGCGCGAGCAAACGTGCCGGCAACGGGCTGCCGGTCGGTCTCGTGATCTTCACCTCCGCGCCGGGTTGATACTCGGCCAATGGCAGCGTTACCATTTCGCCCACCGTGACGCTCTTGCGCACGCCGGCCGACAGATGGATGAGCGTTCGCTCGACGAACGGCACGAAGCTGTCGCGTTTGGGCAAATCGCTCCATTCGTCGTTGGCCGACATGTTGAGCACGAGCACGCGCCCCGCGCCGAGCGGATGCTCGATGATCGCCGGCGTCTCGTCGTCGAAGCGGGCAAGCACGGCGTCCGCCTTGCCGGGCGTGCCCGCAAGATTCGCGTAGGTGTGAAAGCGACGCCGGGCGAAATCGCTCAGTACCGGATCCTGCAACGGCGCCAGCAGCGGATGCGTCCAGCGCACGCGTGTCAAGACGCCGGGCTTGCCCGAGTCGATGTCTTTGAGTGACATCGGCAACAATCCTTCCGTTGGCTGTGCAGCGTGGAAGAGCTTCTGATTCGCAAAACTTGCCTTGAGCTGTGGTCCCAGGAAGAGCGCCAGCCCCGCCCCGCCGCGAACACGCGACTCCAGGTTCTCGAGCACGCTGTCGGGCAGATCCGGAGCGCCGGCCAGCAGGACGACGTCCGACTTCTGCACATCGCTCGGCGTCACGCTAGCCGGCGTTCGCGTTGCCAGCTCGATCGCCTGGTTTCGCGCCAGCGCCAGCGCGCTCATGGCGGCACGCAGGTAAAGCCCGGCGTTGCGACCATCCGCGCCGGGAGCTTCCGGTTCGATCAGCAAGACGCGAAGTGCCAGGGACGTATCGAGATTCACGAAGAACACATCATCGCTGGCCAGGCCGTCATTGGGCTCCAGACGCAGTTCCGCCACCTGGCCTTGCAGGTCAATGCTGGCGGGAATGCGGAATTCGACGCGCGTCAGCGCGCCCGGCTTCAGCGTCGCCGCCTGCGTATCCTCCGGCAATCCGGCGATGCCAGCCAGCCGCACGCTTCGGGTCGCGTTCGCTTCGCTGTTGCAGCCAATTGCCGCGATGATGAAGCGGTCGTCATCACCGCTGAATTTGAAGGCACGCGCGTCCGCGATCCAGGCGTTGTGCCCGGCCGCTTGTCCGGTTTCAATCACCTTGACGCGCGTTGGATTGGCGAGATCCGTCACGAAGCCGCGCACGTCGGGCTCCTGCCAGCGCCCCTTGAGATTGTCGGTGAGAAAGACGATCTCGACCTCGCGCTCGGGCCGCGTCGGCAAGAGCGATTGCACGAGCGGGAGCGCCGCGCTCACGCTGCCGTCGGCCTGACTCGCTTGCAGCGACTTGAGCGTGGGCAACGCCGACGATGCATCCGCGCCCGGCGCTGCAAGCAATCTGGGCGCGCTGCCCGCGACGATCACGGCGGTGCGCTCGCCGACGCGCGCCGCTTGCACGTACCGTCCCGCGAGATCCGTTGCACGCTCGAACGGCGTCGGCTGGTCCGGCGTCCGATATGCCAGGCTTCGGCTCGCGTCCACGATCACGAAGCGATCGACCGATTGCGAGCCCCAGAGCCCGAAGAGCGGCTTCGCCAGAGCAAGGACCAGAAAGAAGATCACCCCCGCCCGCATCAGGAACAGCAGCCATTGATGCCATTGAATGCGCCGTGACAGCCGTTGATGCGTTTCCTTGAGCCATCGCAGGCTGCTGAAGGGCGTCTCCTTCATCTTGCGCGGTTTGAAAAGATGCACGATGATCGGCAGTGCAAGCAGCAGAAGGCCAATCAGAGCCAGTGGCGCAAGGAAGGTCATGCTATTTCCAGAATTCCGCCGCTTGCGGCTTCGCACTCGCCGGAACAATCGGCGACGCGACCACATGCGATGATCAACGTCGAGTCCGCGCTCGGCGATTGAGGTAGGCGGTTAGCGCCTGATCGTAGCTCTGAGCCGTGTTGATCAGGTGATAGTCGATTCCCATCTCGGCAAGTCCCTTGCGATAGAACGCGCATAGCTCTTGCATCTGTTCGAGATACGCGCCGCGCAGCGTCGCCGGATCGATCTCGAGTTGCTCGCCCGTTTCCATGTCGCGAAAGAGGGCGGCGCCCTCAAAGGAGAAATCGAGTTCCGTCGCATCCTGCACGTGGAACACGATAACTTCATGCTTGTGTCCGCGAAGCAAGCGGATCGCCTTCAGCGTCTCGTCGGGACTGTCGATGAGATCGCTGATGAGCACAACGAGCCCGCGCCGCTTGAGCTTGCGAACGGTGGCCCGCAGACTCGCTGCGACATCGGTCTTGCCGGTCGGTGCGTGCTGGCACATTGTCGTCATCAGTTGGCGAAGATGCGAGCGCCGACACTTGGGCGGGACATATAGGCCCGGCGAAGCGCCGAAGAGCGCCATGCCGACGGCGTCCTGTTGCCGCACCATCAGGTACGCGAGGCAGGTCGCGAGAAAGCAGGCGTAGTCCCACTTGGTCAGCGTCCCGGTGCCGTACGCCATCGACGCGGAGTGATCGAGCAGCACATGGCAGCGCAGGTTCGTCTCTTCCTCGAAGCGCTTGATGTAATAGTGATCGGTCCGTGCATAGAGAGCCCAGTCGAGATACTTGAGGTCATCCCCCGGCACATACTCGCGATGCTCGGCGAACTCGACGGAGAAGCCATGAAACGGGCTCTTGTGCAACCCGCTCAGGAAGCCCTCGACGACGACTTTCGCCAGCAGCGGCGAGAAGCCGACGCGCGCGAGCACCGCCGGATCCATGTACCGCTGCGGATCGAGCCCGCTCATCGCCTGCGCGAGCTGCGGCTCGCTGGCGTTGACGGCGCGGTGCAACCGCTGAAACAGGGCGCGGGCCTGCGTGCCGAGGTTGTGGAGCCAGGATGTTGAAAAAAGTTGTTTCATGAGACATTCAGGACTTCGTGCGCTCGGGCACCGTCTCCAGCAGCTTCTTGACGATCATGTCCGTCGTGATGCCTTCCGCCTCCGCCGCGAAGCTCGCTTGCAAGCGATGACGTAGCGCCGGCAGCGCCAAATGGCGCACGTCGTCGCACGACACGTTGATGCGGCCCTGCAGGGCCGCGTAGGTCTTCGCGCAATGGATCAGTGCCTGGCTGGCGCGCGGCCCGGCCCCCCAGCCGACCTGGTCCTTGACAAACGCGGGCACGCCTGGCTCTTCTGGACGCGTTGCCCGCACCAGATCGACGGCGTATCCCGTTACGTGCTTCGACACCGGAATGCTGCGGATCAGTTCCTGGAACTTGAGCAGGAACTCCCCCTCCAGGATCGGTTTCACGTCGGCGACCGTGTTCATCGTCGTCCGTTCGACTACCGCTTCCTCGTCGGCGAGCGTCGGGTATTTGATGAAGGTGTTGAGCAGGAAACGGTCCTTCTGGGCCTCGGGCAAGGGATACGTGCCTTCCTGGTCGATCGGGTTTTGCGTCGCGAGGACGAAGAACGGCGGTTCGAGCTTGAACGTCTTGCCACCCGCCGTCACTTCCTTTTCCTGCATCGCTTGCAACAGCGCGGCCTGCGTCTTCGGCGGCGTGCGGTTGATCTCGTCGGCGAGGATGACGTTCGCGAAGATCGGGCCGGCGACGAAGACCATCACGCGCTTGCCGGTCGTGTGGTCCTCTTCGATGACGTTGGTGCCAACGATGTCGGACGGCATCAGGTCAGGCGTGAACTGGATGCGCTTGAACTTCAGCGACACGATGCGCGACAGCGTGCTGATCATCAGTGTCTTTGCCAGGCCGGGCACGCCTTCGAGCAGGTTGTGGCCGCCGGCGAAGATCGTGACCAGCAACTCCTCGAGGACGTCGGTCTGCCCGACGATGACTTTGCCCATCTCGGCGAGCATGCGTTTGTGCA
>DASRSQ010000169.1:0-3827 GCA_035656475.1 Gemmataceae bacterium
TATTTCTCGCCGATGCGCACGACGCGCTCGGTCTGCGCTGCCCGGTAGAAGCCATACACCGTTTTCAGCAACTCATGGCTCTCGTCCGTCGTCATCGGCGGTTCCTTGTCGAGGCCGGCGCTGACGCGCACCGCAGCGCGCAGGAACGGCGTGTAGCCGCGGCCGCCCCGCGCGTAGTTGAATTCCTGGACGCGTGGCTCCTTCGTGTTGCGCGTCGTGTACCACTGCAACGGCTGCTCCTCGACCGTCGCCAGCTTCATCCAGCCGTGCTCGCCCCAGATCTGAATGTGCGACTGCACGCCGCGATCGAGGTAGTAGGCCGACGTCATCGTGCCGAAGCAGCGGTTGTTGAACTTGAGCGACAGCACGGCGGCGTCCTCGACGTCGATCGGTTGTCCGCCGACATTGCCGGCGAAGCCGCTGACAGCCTGAACGCGCAGGTCGGTGATGTACATGGCGAGGTCGAGCCAGAGAATGCCGAACCAGGCGAGATGTCCGCCGCCGCCGCGGGCGCGGATGCATTGCCAGGTTTCGCGATATTCCTTGCGCGTGAGCCGCGTCTGGTCGGCAACGATGTGGATCTCGACGCCATAAATGCGGCCGAGCTGGCCTCGGCGGATAATGCGACGCGCTTCCTGAACTGGAGCGTGTGTGCGATTCGCCATCACGAGCATGAGATGCTTGTGCCGGGCGTTCGCCTTCTTGACAAGCGGCGCGAAGTCCTCGACGCGCACGCAGCCAGGTTTCTCCGACAGCACATGACAGTTGGCATCGAGTGCCGCGTCGATAGCAGCGGGCGACAGCCGCGGCTCGAGGCTGACGAGCGCCATGGCGGGACGATATTTCTTGTACATGTCGGCAGCGTTCTTGTGCACCTCACGCAGCCTTTTGCCGAGCGCCTTGCGCGCCGCCTGTTCGCTGGCGCCCGACGGATCGACGAGCGCGACCGATTCCACTTCCTCGATCTCGGCCAACGATGGCAGGAAGTTTTCGAGGTGCGTGCCGTGCTCGTTCGTGACGATGGCAACCGGAATGGCCCTGGGCATGATGCGGTCCTTTCGTTGATGGCTAACCTTCACCCCGTGGCAAGTGCATCATCGTCCGCTCGGCGGTTTAGCGCACCGTGCCTCATGCAATCGCACGCTCGCGTACGCAGCGATCCATCGCGCTAAACCGCCGAGCGGACGATGATGACGCTTATCTAAATACACGTAAGCTGGCTATTTCTTCTTCCCCATCACATGCCGATCGAGCCAGGCGAGGTCCCACTCGAGCTTCGCGCGGCGGTTGCGATATTTCATGATGCCGTGCCCTTCGCCGGGATAGACGACCAATTCCGTCGGCACGTGCAAATACTCCTTCAGAGCGCGATATAGCATCTTGCTGTGGCCCGGCGGGCAGCGGTCGTCGTTGCCGCCGACGTGGATCAGCGTCGGCGTTTTGATGTTGCCGAGCTGATACGTCGATGATGCCTTGTGATACTTCTCGGGATTGGTCCAGGGCAAACCCTGCTTGAAGACCATGGCGTAGGCGGGTTCGTCGTTGGAGCCCCACTCCATGATGGCATCGACGATGCCGGCGCCGGAGATCGCGGCCTTGAAGCGGGGTGTCTTGGTGATGAGGCAATTGGTGAGATAGCCGCCGTTGGACCAGCCGGTGACGGCGAGCTTGTCGGGGTCAGCGATGCCGCGTTCGACGAGGGCATCGACGCCCTTGAGGATGTCTTCGACATCGAGATTGTTCTCGTGGCCGATGAGATCGGCGGTGAACTTGTCGCCATAGCCCGTCGAGCCGCGATAGTTTGGGCACAGGACGGCGTAGCCTTTCGCGGGGAGCAGCGTGCGGCCGTAGATCCAGTATTGCAGCTTGAAATAGGTCGCCGTCGTCGGCCCGCCGTGGATCTCGACGACGAGCGGCACCTTGTCGCCTTTCTTGTAGTCGGGCGGCAGCTCGAGGATGCCTTCGACCTGGTCGCCGCGGGCGCCTTTCCATGACACCACAGAGAGCTGCGGCAGCTTCCAAGAATCCGCCTGCGGGTTGACATGGACGAGTTTTTGTAATTTCAGTACTGGCAAAAATTTGCCACTACTGAATTTCTTTTTCACGTTGTAGGCATAAACGTCAGCAAAGCTTGTTGGTGTTGCCATGGTGACAGCGTAGTCCATCGGCGTTTCCGAATTCTGTGACGCGCTGAAGCTCTCGACCACGACGTCGCCTGGCGTCACTGCCACGTGTTTGATGTTTTTGCCCTCGCGATCATTCAGCACGTCCTCGGCAATCGTCAGGCGAACGCGTCCCTTTTCCTCGGCGAGGAACCAGAGATCGTCCTTGCCCGCGACCCATTGCAGCGGCGAGCCGTAGCCGCGCACGTGAATACCCGTGGGGCGAGGCATCTTGAAGGCCTGCGGTTCCTTATCGCGCAGATCGGCGATGACGATTTCGGCGGGATAGCCGTCGAAGATGACGCCGAAGGCGAGCGCCGTGCCGGCGGTGTTCCACGCGATGCCTTCGAGCCAGGCATACGGCGACGGCATCTGTTTGCGATAGACGGCTTCCGGCACGGTCGTGATCTTGCCGCTGGCGGCATCCCACACATCGACGCGCGATTTGCCCTCGAAGCTGACGACCTTGTCGTCCGGCGTCGTGATCATGGCGATGCGTTTGCCATCGGGCGAGACGGTGAATTCGCGGATGGTGCGGCCGGCGTCGATGATTTTTTCGGCGCGATAGGAAGTGAGGTCGAGCTTCCAGATTTGGCCGAGGCGATTCTGGCCGTGGCCGTATTCGAGCTTTGAGTACTTGGAGCGCAGTCCGGACCAGTCGTCCTCCGTCTTGTCGACGTGGACGAGGTAGTAAAGGGACCAGTGGTCACGCGCGACCTGGTAGGCATCGACACCGCCGTCGACGTGCGTGATTGGCTGGGACGAACCGCCATCGACATTGATACGCCAGACCTGGGCCTTGCCATCATAGGGCGGGCGTTTTTCGCCGTCGCGTTTGCGGTTAGCAAGGTAGTAGAGGTTGTTGCCGTGTGCCCATTGCGGGGCGCGCGAGCTGGCGCGATCGGAAGTCAAGCGACGCGGCGTGCCGCCCTGGCTGGGCACGATCCATAGCTCGGTTTTGCGGTCATCAGTCGATTCCTGCCAGCGGCCTTCGACGTACGCGGTCCACTTCGGCGAATAGGCGACGCCGAAGAGGTCGGCCTGGCTGAAGTAATCGTCGACGGTGATCGCCCGCTTCGCCGTCGGCTGGGCGTGCACGAACGCGGGCGCGAATAGAAGGAGCAGGCAAGCAAATATCAATCGCATGGGGTTTCCTTTCTCAAAAGTCGTGGCGGCGGATGTCGATATCGTCGAGTTCGTCGTAGTCGGTGCGCGGCCGATGCGGCTTGCGCACCGCGTTGAGTGCGAGCAGGAAGAAGATGTAGCCGGTGGCTTCGCAGCACGACAGGATGGCCATGGAGAGAACTTCTTCGGGCCCGTGCGGAGCGATATTCGGGAAGACAACGACGATCCCCATGCGCATCCAGAGGATGGAGCCAACATCGGTGCAGAAGAGCCAGATGAAGGCGAGCATGGCCCAGCGGGCGGCGGGGGGATGACGATTCCAGTTTGTCCAGGTCACGCTCATGCCGACGATGAGCATGATGAGCGCCGGCATGTTGCAGCCGAGCACCTCGATCAAATCTTCGAGCAAGAACGCATTCATGGGGATCCGCCGGTGACAAGCGACATCGACGATTTTAGGGACAAGCCGCGGTGTGTCTCTCCCAAGCCCCGGGATGAGCGCAACGATTCCCGGGGTCGAACCTTCGGACTCGCCACCCC
>DASRSQ010000170.1:0-3210 GCA_035656475.1 Gemmataceae bacterium
GTACGTTCATGGACAACAGCCCCGCCGTGGCCTTCATCAAAGACGCTGCCGGCCGCCGCGTTTACCTCAATCAGCGTTACCGCCAGACCTTTCAGTCGGGAACGCAAGACCTGCTGGGCAAAACCGATTTCGACCTTTATCCGGTCGAAGTCGCCGAGAAACTGCAAAAGGGCGATCTGGCCGTCCTGCAGTCGCGGCTTCCCATCCACTCCGTCGAAAACGTGCCCACGCCCGACGGCGTCGCCCATTCCTGGCTGGCGTTCAAATTCCCGATTGAGGAAACCCCCGGAGAGTGGTTCGTCGGCGGCGTGGCGGTCGACATCACCGAGCAAAAGCAGATTGAAGAGGAGCTGCGTCGCGCCCGCGATGAGCTGGAATTGCACGTTTCGGAGCGCACGGCGAACCTCGTCGCCATCAACACTCAGCTTCATCAAGAGATCGCCCAGCGAGAGCAGGTTGAACTGGCCCTGCGGCAAGAACAGGAGTTGCTCCAGCACTTGCTCTCTCTAAGCGACAACGATCGCAAGCTGGTGGCCTACGAGATCCACGATGGGCTGGTGCAATACGCGACCGCCGCGCTGATGCACCTCGACGCCTTCGCGTCCGCTCTGCCGCCGGGAACGCCTCGCGAAAACATCGACGTTTCGCGCCAGCTTCTGCGCAAAGCGCTGGCCGAGGCCCGCCGCCTGATCAGCGGATTGCGCCCTCCGATTCTCGACGAGGCGGGTGTCCTGGCTGCCATCGAGTATCTCGTCGGCGAACAGACCGACGACTGCCGTATCGACCTGGTGCGCAATGTTCGCACGCTCCGCTTTCCTCCCTTGATCGAGAGCGCGCTGTTCCGCGTCTGCCAGGAGGCGCTGACCAACGTCCGCAAGCACAGCAAGGCATCGCACGCCCGCGTGGAACTGAACGAAGCGGACGGCCACATCAGGCTAGCCGTCAGCGATGACGGCGTCGGCTTCGACCCCGCGCACGTGACTGCACGCACCTTCGGCCTGCAGGGCATCCGCGAGCGCGCCCGTCTACTAGGCGGTCGGGCCACGATCAACAGCGCCCCCGGTGCAGGGACGCGGGTCGTCATCGAGCTGCCCACGTAAGGCCTGCCGACAAGGGAGACGCGGGCGGGACGCCCGGACCACAGACTTCACGGTTCGTCGACCGGCATGCCCGCGGGCGAAACGCCGTGTGTGGCGATTTCGTGCGTCAGTTGATGACGTAAGCGGCTGTGGAAGCGGCCGTAGCTGAAATAAATGACCAGCCCCACCGCCAGCCAGAGTGCTAACCGGAGCCAGTTCTCCCAAGGCAAGGAAAACATCAACACGAGACAGAACAAAATACCCATCACCGGTACCAGCGGCACCAGCGGCGCCCGGAAAGGCCGCGGAGCGTCGGGGTCAGTCTTCCGCATCACCATGACGGCTGCGCAAACAATCGCGAACGCCAGGAGCGTGCCGATGTTCACCAACTCCGAGAGAATGTCGATTGGCAACAGCGACCCCATCGCTCCCACCACGATTCCCGTCAGGATCGTCGATTTCCACGGGGTCTTGAAACGAGGATGGATGGCGGCAAAAAAGCCGGACGGCAGCAAACCGTCTCGTGCCATGGCGAGCAAAACGCGTGGCTGACTGAGCATCATCACCAGCAGCACCGAAGTGATGCCCGCCACCGCGCCGACGGCGATCATCGATTGGGCCCAGTCGAGGCCGATTTTTCCGAACGCATCAGAGACCGGCGCGTCGACGTCGATCTCGTCGTAACGAACCATGCCGGTGATCACCGCCGCCATCGCGATATAGAGCACCGTGCAAATCAAGAGCGAAGCGATGATGCCGATCGGCAAATCTCGCTTCGGATTCCGCGCCTCTTCCGCCTGGGTAGAAATCGCGTCGAAGCCGATGTAGGCGAAGAAGATGATCGAGGCTCCCGCCAACATCCCCACCGGCTTTCCTAACTCGCCTTCTTGCCCCAAGATCGTGTGGCCGAAGAAGCTCAATCCCGAGTAGCCGTACGGTGCAAACGGGTGCCAATTCGCGGTATCGATCCACCAGGACCCCACGCAGATGACGAAAAGCACGATCGCCACTTTGAGGACGACCATGGTCGCATTGAAGCGAGCGCTCTCGCGGATGCCCAACACCAGAATCGTCGTCATCACCACGACGACCGCCAACGCAAGGCCGTCGAGAACGCTGCCCGTGGTCGTGTAGTGGCCCGCGTCATCGAGTTTGATGGGGGCCTCGCGGATGAGCAGGGGAAGCTCAATCTGATTGGCCTTCAGCAGGTCGCGGAGATAGCTCGACCAACCATGCGCCACCGTCGCGGCGCCGACCGCGTACTCCAGCACCAGATCCCAGCCGATGATCCAGGCGAAGAGTTCTCCCAGGGTCATGTACGCGTAGGTGTAGGCCGAACCGGCCACCGGCGCCATCGATGCAAACTCGGCGTAACACAACGCGGCGAAAACGCATGCCACGCCGGCGACCACAAACGAAAGCATCAAGGCCGGCCCGGCGGTATGATGCGCCGCCTTACCGACGAGCACAAAAATACCCGCGCCGATGATCGCTCCCACCCCCATCGCCGTCAGCGCCAACGGGCCCAGGGCCCGATGCAGGCGGTGCTCGCCCGCCATTTCGTGAACCAGATTGTCGAGCGTCTTTTTGGCAAAGAGTTGATTGAGCATGACCTGGCGATGATGGACGAAAAACACCGTGCCCTTGGTGCGTATGGTAGCAACGAGCGATGCCGTGCGGTAGCGGGAAAGGCGGGTCGACACGTCATGACGGCAGGGGCCGCGCGTCGGTCGGTCGTTCGCATTCGCCTTTGCCGGCGAATTGCGTTAACTTTGCTCCTGATGATTCGACAGCTTCTCGGCGACCTTCCGGTCCGGCAATTCATCGGCGAATACTTCTTGCGGCAGCCCTTCTCGCTGCCGGGCGGCGCTTCGTCGCTTGCGCATCTGGGCAATTGGCAGGTCGTGGAAACCATTCTCGCCCAGCCCGAGGCGGATGTGCTGGTCGTCAAGGAGGGCCGCCGCTGGGAGGGCGCCCAAAAACCTTCGCCAGACGAGGCAGCAAGGCTCCTTGACGAGGGATACACGGTGCTGGTGCGCCACGCTGAGCGACGCCACACCGAGATCGCCGAGTTGGCGGCCGGCTTCGCCCGGGACTTCACGGCAGCCGTCGACGTCCATCTCTATTGCAC
>DASRSQ010000171.1:0-3252 GCA_035656475.1 Gemmataceae bacterium
CGCGTCGGCATAGACCACGTTCCCCATCACCAGTCCCAGCGGACGCAACGCATCGCGAAACTCACGAACGCTCTTGGCCTTGGCCATGTCGCGGAACTGCCGGGCCCGATTGGCCGACTCGTTCCAAGGCAGCGCAAACACATAGGCCTTGCCATTCTGCTGCGCGACCACTGGGCCGAGCACGGTCGTGCGGACCGGCAATCGCCGCTCGGTCTGCTTTTGGCCATCGCGAACGAGGAATCGTTCTGCGCGATCTTCAAACTTGCGCCAGCCGTCGATATCGCGGTACTGGTTGGGATCGTCTGGATTGATATCGAACACGAACATGTCGCCCAGGTCGGGGGCGTTGACGGTCATACTCCAGGCGCCCGTCTCGCTGCGGCCCATGCTGATATACGGCAATCCGCAGAAACAGGCCCCCATCACGTTGAACTCGGGGCCGATCAGATGCTGCTCGTACCAATGGTGGAAGCCAAAAAACGGCAGGTGTGGGTCCATCGACAATTGGGCCGCGCCGGTGGCCGATCGCTGCGGTGAGATGGCGAACTGGTTCGATCCAAGCACGGCGCGCTGGTCAACGAGCACGGCGGTCACCTCGGCCGCATTGAACTTGATGCCGGCGCGGTTGAGATCGGCGAAGCAGTGCGCCAGCGTGAACTGCATGTCGGAGTAGGTGGCAAACCGCATCACGTCCTGCGGGCGGACCGGCTCGATCCAGGCGGGCACCTGATCGCGATTTTCCTTCATCCAGGCATTTACGCCGGCGGCGAAGCCGACAAGTTGCTGCTGATGCTCGACCGTAAGCTGCTCGTACAAGGCATCCCCGCGGGCGGGTACACCGAACGCCCGCACCAAATAGTCCATGCCTAGAGCGGCCACGCCCTCGAACTCGGCGATGCGACCGGCGGCGCGGAGGAAGTTCTTGCCGATGTTCTCGAGTTGGTCTTCCGCCTGACAATAGCCGGCGCCGTAATAGAGGTCCTTGGTCTGTGCGGCGATGATGTGCGGCACTCCGTAGGTATCACGCACGATTCTGACCTTGCCCTCGGGCGGCGGCTCGTAGGCGGTCCAATCCGCGCCGCGCACGGCGGACGAGAACAACAACGCGAACACAGGGATTGCCAGGCGATAACGAAACATAGTCGTCTGTGTGTATGAAAGGGTGATGGGCGATCTTCGACAATGCGACGGAACCGCCGTTGCCGATCATCAACATGCGCGAATGCCAGAGGTAAATCAACAGGATATTGACCCGCCTGAACCGTTAATCGCATCCACGATCTTTTCCGCCACTTTCGGCCGGCCTCGGTTCGACGATACTCGAATTCGCCGTCGGCGGCGGGGCAACGAGCGGGTAGATCAGCTGACCGACCAGTGACTCGGGCAGCTTGGCTTTGATGCCGTACTCGGTTGGCCACTGGTTGTCAGGCAGGTAATAGGTACCGAACAGTCGATCAAGCCACGGCATCACCGCGGAGTAGTTGCGGTTGATCGGTTTGCTGCGCGTGTGGTGCCAGTGATGAAAGGCAGGCGTCGCGACCAGGTATTCCAAGGGTCCAAATCGCCAGCGCAGATTGGCGTGGATGAAAAACCCCCAGACCGTGCCGATCAGCGTCACGACCACCGGCAGCACGGTTCCTTCAACACCCACCGGCCCTCCCAGCCCAAGCACGTATAGCGACACGAGCGCACAAAAACGGCTGAAGACCATGTCAATCGGATGGGCGCGCGTGTTAACGAGAAAATCGATATCCTCGGCGCTATGATGGATCGCGTGAAAGTCCCACAGGAACGGAATCTGATGGCTAAAACGGTGTCCCCAGTAGTATCCCACGTCGCCGGCCACCAAGCCCAGGAGCAGGCGCGCCCAGACTGGTAGCGCCGCCGTCAACGCCAGCAGACTTGCAGGAATCGAATGGTGCACGGTCCAGGCTAGCACGCTGATCGGCACGCTCAACAGCACCGCGAGCGCCAGGCTGCTCAGAAAGTAGTAGCAGAGGTCGACGACGATCCCCTTGCGAAACACCCTTTGCGGACGCGCGGCAAACAAGCGCTCCAACGGCACAAACACCGCGACCAAGATCGCCAGCCACACCCCGAGGCGCACGATGCTCATCGCGAACGCGTAGGCCTGCGGTCCGAAGAGTTCCTCCATAAGATCCGTGTCCCGGCAAAGGGTTGCAAGAATCAACGACTAGCGGCGGGCCGAACACTTTCCGACCAGGTGCCATTTTACTCCGAAGCGGTGAACAAAACTTGCTCAACTCATCGCGTGACGGCGACGATGCCACAGCTTGACGCCGACCATGGCCAGCAGCCCGAGACCCATCAATAGCACGCTCGTCGGCTCGGGCACCCGTTGCAGCGAGACACTATCAAGCAGTGCGATCGGCGGGAGGCTCGCGGGACCGCTGACGACGAGGAATTGCAGCAGGTCGGTCGGTCCGCCCGAATAGGTGAACGTGACGGTCTCGTTCATCCAGCCGCTAAATCCTTCGCTCGGAATCGACGCGAACAGCGTGTTGCCATCGACAAGCTGTTGCGTTCCCAGCATCACGGTCCATCCGCTGTGGGTCGGACCGAAGTCGTTGAAATCCTGACTCGCTCCCCAGTAATACGACAGCGTGTATTGTTGTCCCATGACCAGGGGAGTGCTGATGGTTTGCGAGATGCCTGTGCCGAAAAAGCCGGGATCGCCGTCCATGGCGATGAAGTTGGCCGTCGGATCGGTGGCCTGGTTGGGGCTGGTGTCGGTAAATCCATTATTCGATCCGTTGAGCGGACCCCACAGAGTAATTGGGCTTCCGCTATAACTCGGCCCAATGGCCCCAATCAGCTCAGAGGAATTGGGGGCATAGACGGCGACGAACGGGCGATCATTCGACCAGTCGAGCAGCTTGGCGTCGGGGGCGAAGTTGTTGTCAGCCAGGAACTCGTTGGGGCCGCCTTGCGTGAACTGCGAGAACTCGCCGTTGCTGACCAGGTTGGTTGCTTGAGCACAGGGAGCGACGAGCATGAGAATTGTAGCGACAGCGACGGCGATACGGTGGGCTGAGCGTTTCATGAGCGTTTCCTTTCCAAAGCGGCTCGTTTGCCGCGGGTCTTTTCTTTGAGTATGCGAGTAAAGTTTGAAATTTGCGGTTGACTGATTGTTGTTGGATTCTGTCGATCCTCAGCGATCATGATCGCAGATGCGCTTTGCGGGCCCGATCTCGCCTGTAACCGTGCGCCACGAGAATGGCGAGTCCCGCT
>DASRSQ010000172.1:0-3380 GCA_035656475.1 Gemmataceae bacterium
TATCTGGCACGCAGGTATCACCGCGGCGACGCGCAACGAGGCCTGTTCGTGCTGGATCAAAAGCGGGCGACGGAAGAAAAAGATGTGCAGGCGCTGCATCGCACCTTCAAGCAGATCGGGCACGCGAATGGCCGACTCCGCAACTTCGCCGAAGTCCCCATGTTCGTCGACTCCAAGTCGACGCGCCTCATTCAGCTCGCTGACTGCATTGCCTACTGGATTTTTCGCTACTACGCCCGCCTGGACCTGTGGGGCTGGCCGCAGATCGCCCCCTTCATGGCTCCGCTCGGTAACGGCCGTACCGGACTGCATCAGGTACTTGATCCTGCGACTCCGGCCCGACTGGCGACGGCCCCGCAGCCCCCGTATCCGTTCCCTCCGGCGCAACCCGCAGCTGCCTCACGCGCAGCGCCCCCCGCTCAGCCTGCCGGTCAGCCTGTCGCCCGACTCGCGCCGAACGCCCTTATTATCCCCTGACTGTCGATATATATAACTCGTCGGGGATGCCTCTCACCAGAAGCCGAAATATCTCGCCCTCTTGACTCGTTCAGAGGGCGTCCCAGTCGTCCATGCCCGGATGAACTTCGGTGCTCGCCCACGTACCATGCTGATCCTGCCCCATGCCCCAAACAAAGATCTTGAGCGGAATAACTGGCGGATAGATCTGATCGCGTTCCCGGTGTCCGTGCCACATGCATCGGATCTGATCTGCCAAGGCCGCGGGAATCCTCACCTCCCTGATCTCTTTGGGCGGAGCGTACAAGCCCAGCTCGACGTCATGAAGTTCACTGTGCGCCGGGGCCAAGGTTGCAGGCTGCTTTTTCAAATTCTCGATATCTGGCAGGCTCGACCACCGCTCTGACACAACAAACGTGAAATCCAAGGGAGTGACGTTGTGCTGCATGCTGTGCTCCTCGCCACGGCATCCGCCATCGGCGTCCAATACAGTGTTGCACTGCAATTACTAACCTTTTATCCCAACTTTGGTGCGATCTTCTCGATCGCTTCGCCCAAAATGCCGTACAGATGATCAAAGGAACTCAGAACGATCGCCAAATAAGGCCTGAGCGCTGGCACCGCGCGAGACGGCCCACCCAATTGAACACGTAGCGCGTTTTCGTGAGCCCCGAAGCTACCGAGCAATCCGCTCCAGTTCGGATGCGCATATTCGCTCAGGTTTTCATATAGCCGCATTAGTCCTGATACAGGTAACCTTCCACCCCTTGAATGGGGTGGATTGCCGGCGTTCTTGCTCAATTCGCTTACACTGTCGAGGAGGAATCGAGCTCGCTTAAGGCATGCTGCAAAATTCGGCTGTGCTCACTGTTCGCGTTGTCGCTCGGTCCGCGCGGATCGTCGAGCAATCGCTGAAGCAAGGCCCTGATTTCGGAGACGTAGGCGGTTGCCCTCGGCTGAGCAGATGCGATCGCCGGAATCAGCGCGCTGTACTCCCCGTACTGGTCAGAGCTGATCGCAGAGACGACTTTCGTCGCAAACAGCTTCGGGTCGACCTCTGCGTCGACGCTCAGTTTGACGAGATCAGCGCAGGCCTGATCGAAAACCTGGCTGACCTGCCATCCCTCTTCGATCGTACGTTCATATACGGCTCCCGCGAGCGTGAAGAGCTGCCACATCAGATCCGGCGCAAGCTTCGGTAGCGCCCGGAAGACATTCGAGACAATGGCGGCCCGCATGTCGTCGAGTTCTCTGGCCAGTTCGTCAATCTCTTCCGCGTCGAGGAACGACGTTTGTTCGCGTAGCTCGCTGATCCACCGGCGAATGACCTCGGACATGTTTTCGTTTTTTTGCGTGGACAGTTCGAACTGCAAGCGAC
The DNA here is from genome assembly GCA_035656475.1 of Gemmataceae bacterium. Lineage (GTDB taxonomy): Bacteria > Planctomycetota > Planctomycetia > Gemmatales > Gemmataceae > SIAQ01. The sequence goes on from DASRSQ010000172.1 coordinate 1,835, forward strand.
GCCGCATGCACGGATTCGTCATCGCCGCCTCTTCCAGCAACGTCGCCAGACGTTCTGCTCCAAGAGCCACCAAAGCCGTCACATCGATCGGATTGTCCTCGTCCGACATCGCTCCTCCTGAATAAAAGTCGCTAAGGTCACAGTTACCGTGGAATGTGGAACTAATGGACTGCACTACGCCCCTGTCCTTTTATACGACCGGGATTTTGCCCCTGACGATTGCGCAGGCACGCTTGGAATGGGTGCGAACAGCGCCTCGAGGTCATCGGCCGAGAACTTGCCGGCGCCGGTAGCCTCATCTGAGAGGATCGCGTTGGCGAGCGCGGCCTTCTGCTGCTGCATGGCGACGATCTTCTCCTCCACGCTGCCTGCCGCGATCAGCTTGTAGACGAACACCGGTTTGTTTTGCCCGAGCCTGTGCGCGCGATCGGTGGCCTGATTTTCGACGGCCGGATTCCACCACGGATCGTAGTGGATGACGGTGTCGGCCGCAGTGAGGTTCAGGCCCACGCCCCCGGCCTTCAAGCTGATCAGAAAAAGCGGCACCTCGCCTTGCTGGAAGGATCGGATCGGAGCTGCCCGATCAGTCGTTTCGCCGGTGAGGACAACGTACGGAATTCGGAGATTGTCGAGCGCGGCCGCGATGAGATCGAGCATGCTGGTGAACTGCGAGAAGAGCAGGACCCGGCGGCCTTCCTCGATAAGCTCGGGCAGCATCTCGAGCAGCAACGCAAGTTTGGCCGACTCCTTCACGCGCTTGGCCTGCGCGGTCTTGAGCAACTTCGGATCGCAGCAGACCTGGCGCAGCTTGAGCAGCGCATCGAGCACGATCAGGTGACTGCGAGCCAGGCCATTGACGGCGATCGCGTCGCGCACCTTCTTCTGCATCGTGGCCCGTACAGTCTCGTACAGATCGCGCTGTTCGCCTTCGAGTTCGACCGTGCGTACGATAGTCGTCTTCGGCGGCAATTCGGTCGCCACTTCATCTTTGCGCCGGAGCAGCATGAAAGGGCGCAGACGACGCGCGAGCAACTCGCGCCGCACGGCGTCTCCGCCTTTCTCGATCGGAGTGCGCCAGCGTCGCGCGAAATCGTCGCGCGAACCCAAAAACCCGGGGAGCAGGAAGTCGAACTGAGCCCACAGTTCACCCAGGTGATTCTCGAGTGGCGTGCCGGTCAGGCACAGGCGGTGTGTCGCCCGCAGGGCGCGGGTGGTGGCGGCTGCTTTGGTGGCCGCGTTCTTGACGTACTGGGCCTCGTCGAGGATCAGCAGGTGATAGGCGTGCCGCGCAAGCATTTCCTCGTCGCGCCAGGCGAGCGCATAGGTCGTGAGAACGAGATCATGCTCGGCGATATCATCGAAGCGCTCATGGCGTTGCGGACCATGCAAATTGAGAACGCGCAATGCCGGCGCGAAGCGCTGCGCCTCCTCGCACCAGTTGTGTACGAGCGTGGTGGGCACGACGATGAGCGCGGGCTGTCCAAGGCGACCCGCCTCCTTTTCGGCAAGAATGTGCGCGAGGGTCTGCACCGTCTTACCGAGGCCC
>DASRSQ010000173.1:0-4191 GCA_035656475.1 Gemmataceae bacterium
GGCGCCAAGAAGCGCGACGTGGGTCGTGAGGTCTCTGGCGGAGTGTTCGACGTACCGGAAACGTCAGCCATCGGCCTGGCCAACCTGCTGGTTGACTCAACAAGGTCCCCGACCTCGGAAGTAATTCATCGCGAAAAGTGCCGCCGCGTGCGCGAAGCGGTTGAGTCCCTTGCGCCGCTCGACCGCGAGGTCCTGGCCATGCGACATTTCGAGGAATTGTCCAACAGCGACGTTGCCCGCATCTTGCAGATCAGCGTCACGGCCGCCAGCAATCGCTATGTCCGAGCGGTCTCACGACTCAAGGAAGTCCTAGACTCGCTTACCGATCCGAACGCCTGAGCGTGCCCGGCGCCGCATGTCCTCCTCCAACGAACATAAGCTGAACCCTCTCGACGAGTTGGCGGCGGAGTTCATCTCCAGGTTGCGTTCGGGTCGACGCCCGTCGATCTCAGAGTTTTGCGAGCGTGATCCCGCTCGGGCCGCGGAGATTCACGAATTCTTATCGGCGGTTGCCATGCTGGAGGAGGCACGCCCGCGGACGGAAGCGTCTTGTGGGCCTGGGGCCGAGCCGCCACATTTTAGTCTTTCGGGTACTGATCCCGTCCTGCTCGGTGACTATCGACTGCTGCGCGAGGTGGGCCGGGGAGGCATGGGAATCGTCTATGAGGCGGAGCAGCATTCGCTTCATCGACGCGTTGCGATCAAGGTCCTGCCGGCCTCGGCCATCGCGTCGGGGTCTCAGGTGCAAAGGTTCCATCGCGAAGCGGCCTCGGCCGCCGCATTGCACCATACGAACATCGTTCCCGTGTTTGGCGTGGGAGAAGACGCCGGCGTACACTACTATGTCATGCCCTTCATCGAAGGGAGCGGTCTCGACAAAGTGCTGGCGGATTTGCGGCGCACGCCACGCTCCCCGGCCAGCGTTTCGACCTCGACGCTTGCGGGGAGTGGAGGAAACTATTGGCGGGGTGTCGCACGCATTGGCCTGCATGTTGCCGAGGCGCTCGACTACGCCGCATCTCAAGGCGTGCTGCATCGTGATATTAAGCCCTCCAATCTGCTGCTCGATCTACAGGGGACGATTTGGATCACGGACTTTGGTCTTGCCAAGTGGACCGACGGCGAAGACCTGACCGTCACCGGCGACGTGCTCGGCACACTGCGGTATCTCGCACCGGAGAGGCTGCGCGGCGTGAGCGATTTGCGCGGCGACATCTACGGTTTGGGCATCACGCTTTACGAGCTTCTCACGCTGAATAGCGCTTTTTCTTCGCCGGACCGATCGCACCTTGTGCAATTGATCTTGCATCACGAACCGAAGTTGCCACGCGCGCTCGATCCGGCGATCCCGCGCGATCTGGAAACGATTGTCTTGAAGGCGATCGCCAAGCAGCCGGCGGATCGCTATCAGGCCGCGGCCGATATGGCCGACGATTTGCGGCTGTTTCTTGAAGACCGGCCGATCCGATCGCGTCGCATTCGTGTGACCGAGCGGATGTGGCGCTGGTGTCGTCGCAACCCCTTGTTGGCATCGTTGGAAACCGCCGTGGCCCTACTGTGTGTTTCAGCCGTCGTCATCCTCGCGATTGCGAACGCGCGGATTCGTCATGTCGTGGCTGAGAAATCAGCGGCGCTCGACGCCAAATCGGATGCGTTGAATGCCGAAGAAGCGGCCGTCCAGCAAAGGGACGCGGCTTTGACCCGGGCCCACGCCAATGAGCAACTGGCCGAGCGAAGGTTTTACGCCACGCAGATGAGCCTGGCCGCGGTCGACCTCCGCGAGAATGAATGGTCGCTCGTGTTGGACGCCTTGAACAATCAGCGACCGCAGCCAGGAGGAGCTGACCTGCGCGGCTTCGAATGGCACTATCTGCGGCAACAAATCCATCGCGGTTTATACCGATCGTTTCGGCAGGACCCCGGTGAGATTTTGGACCTGGCGTTTTCTCGCGACGGTAAGACCCTGGCGGTCGCCAGCGGTCACGAGGTCAGGGGCGGATCGGTGGGGCTTTGGTCGGTAGCGACGGGTGAGCGCCTGCGGATGCTGGCCAGCGGCATGTTCGTGCCCACCAGCGTCGCGTTTTCGCCGGACGGCCGTTTCGTCATCGCTGGCTTAACCAAGGATTGCGTGAAGGTCTGGGATGCTGAAAGTGGCGAAGAGGTCCGGCGTCTAGAAACAACGAGCGTAGTTCGCTCTGCGGACTGGTCCCCCGACGGGCGTTTTGTCGCCGCCGGATGCCAGGAGGGCGAAGTGCTGGCATGGGAGACCAGCCAGTGGCAGAAGTGCGGCACGCTGACCCCGCACGGCGGACCGGTCTTGGGGCTGGTGTTTGCCCGCGACGGCAAGCAGCTCTTCACCTCGGCGGGGTGGGGGAGCGAGGGCTTAATGAGCCGGCTGCACGACTTCACCGGTCCGACGCCGCGAACGGTGCGCGACCTTCCTCGGCAATTCATGTGTGACGCCCCGCCCAATGGCGACCAGGTGGCGACGCTCGACTGGGCCGACTTCCGGTTGATCGACGTCGCTTCGGGGGCCGAGAGGTACATGCATACCATTGGCGCCGGCTCCGTCAATGCCGTGCGCATTTCGCCCGACGGCCGCAGGCACGCCAGCGCAGGCCGCGACAATCGCATGGCAATCCTCTGGGATGACGAATCAAAAGAGCGAATCGTCCAAGGACCGCACTCCAGCCCCGTGATGAGCGTGGCCTTCGATCCCAACGGCCGCTACTGGGCTACCGGATCAAGCGATGGGGAAATCAAGATCTGGCACTACGATTTGCCTGATCGACAAGTGGAGATCACGCACGAACCGCCCATTCAGCGGATCATGGTTGCAGATGAAGCGTTGATCGTGGGAGGGAACTTTCCGGCCGAGGCACGGAATCTTCGGACCCGCAAAGGGGAGGTCTTACCGCCGATTCGGAATCCGCGCTGCGTTTCGGCCGACGGTAGTAAGTTCGTCGAAGTGGTGCCGGCCAATGAAGGCTCGCCTGAGGGCATTCGCATTTGGGATCGGGGCAGTGGTGCGGTAAAGCACGAGTTTCGGCTGCCCGACAAAGGCGGCATCGCCGAGGAATCTCTGGCCATCTCCCGCACCGGGCGCTGGCTGGCCGCGCGAACTTGGGAAGGTCCCGTGCGGCTCTGGGACCTGGCAGGCCAGGAGGCGATCGAAGCCCGGAACTGGCAGCCGGGCGACAGCATGGGTCTCGGCTTTTCGCCGAACGAGCGGTTCTTGGCGGGTGCCTGCCAATTTGGCCGCGTTCGGCTCTGGGACCTTGAATCGGGCCAGATGCTCCCCGACGTTTGGCCTTATGAGTCGGTGAACATCTGGTGCCAGCGGGTTGCCTTTTCGCCAGACGGAAGCCGCCTGGCCGCGGGCGATCACGTGGGCGTGGTGCGCGTCTTCGAGATCCCTTCCCAGCGAGTTCTCTCGACGCTCAAAGGCCATCTCGGGCAAACACTTGCGCTCCAATGGTTCCCCGATGGCAAGACGCTCGCGGTTGCCGGCACCGGCCCGATTCGCCTGTGGGATGTCGAAATCGGCCAGGAATGTCTGACCATCCCGGTGCCGGACTACAGGATTTTTGAGCTTGCTCTGTCGGCCGACGCCCAGACGCTCTTCTCGCGTAGCGACCACGGTGTCGTGCGGGTCTTTGACGCCGGCCGGCGTGATCAGTAGCCCGATCTCCCAATCGCGAGAATTTCTCATCGCGTAGGTGTGGAATCGGCCGGCGGTTTCCCGGAATCAACCTTAGGGGCCCGTTGCGCGCGGATCTTGGACTCAAGCCCGCGCCGTCACAGGCCCAGTTCGGCGAAGCAGACCGCAAACAATCACAGGGGCAGGTTTCTGAGGAGCCCGCAGATGAATCCCGCTTCCCGCCTTTCGCGACCGCGCCGTGCCCGTCGGGCAAATCGAGATCGAAGTACCTGCGTCGGGCGACGGCAGCGGACACCCTGCCGGCTTAGCGGAGAGGCGCTCGAAAGCCGGACGTTGCTGTCGATCACCTGGACTGGCGGAGGCGACGGCACCTCGTGGAACGACAAGGCGAACTGGGGCGGCACACTGCCCGGCGCAGCCGACGACGTCGTCATCCCGGCGGGCTTCAACGTGACACTCTCCACGGGCAGCGACACGATTCATAGCCTGCAATCGGCCAGCGCGCTGACCATTTCCGGCGGCGCGTTGAC
>DASRSQ010000174.1:0-4040 GCA_035656475.1 Gemmataceae bacterium
GAGGTGGCGCATGCCCGCGCCGTCGAAGTTTTGGAGGGCATCGGCACCGCCGAGGCCCGCGCCGTCTTGACACGCTGGACGACCGGCGATCCCGCAGCGATATTGACTCAAGAAGCGAAGAAGGCGATCGCGGCAATGAAATAGACAACACACCAAGCGAGGCATGATGAGCAGCAACGAATTCTTTCAACTGAAAAACAAGGTCGCCTTCGTGACTGGCGGCGGGCAAGGCATCGGCGAGGCGATCTGCCGACGCCTGGCGACGGCCGGCGCGAAGGTCGGCGTCTTCGATCGCAATGCGTCGGCGGCGGCGCGCGTGGCGCATGAGATCGCCGGACATGCGGTCGCCGGCGACGTCACCTCCGAGGCCGACGTCGAGACCGCTGTCGAAGACGTCGCGGCGCATCTCGGGCCGATCGATATTCTCGTCAATAATGCGGGCATCACCGGCAAGGCGGGCAAACTCTGGGAGCTATCGAAGTCCGACTGGGAGAGCGTGCTCGCGGTCAACGTCATCGGGCCGGTGCTCTGCTGCAAGGCCGTCATCAACGGCATGCGCGAGCGGAAGTATGGCCGCATCGTCAATATCGCGTCGATCGCCGGCAAAGAGGGGAACCCGACGCTCGGCCCCTATTCTGCGAGCAAGTCGGCCGTCATCTGTTTCACGAAGTCGCTGGCAAAGGAGCTGGCCGGCCAGGGGGACATCACGGTCAACTCGATCTCGCCCGCCGTCATCGCGACGCCGATTCTGGAAGGGATGCCGCAATCGACGGTGGACTACATGGTGGCGAAGATCCCGATGGGCCGCGTCGGCAGGCCGGACGAGGTGGCGGCGCTCGTGCATTATCTCGCAAGCGCCGAGGCCAGCTTCACGACGGGGCAGTGCTACGACATCTCCGGCGGACGCGCGACGTATTGAGGCTCGTGTCATGAATGTGCAAGGCGCTTGCATCGCCAGCAATCTGCTTACGGCCGGCGGCGGGAAAGTCGGCTATATGTACCGCAACGAGCCTTCATTCAACAATGACACAGGTTGGGTTTTTCTCAGGGGGCATGAAACACAAGAATACCTGGATAATTCCAACAATTGCGCTGTGTGTGATATTCGCGCCATCACCGAGATCGATCCGGATATTGTCGCCTTTCTCGATGCTCCCATAGGCTCGGCATTGGTTCGCGATCCGGAATCAGATCAATTTGAGCCAGCATTCGGGCCGGAAAATTCGGATGATTACGGGCACGAACCTGTAATACCATATCCCCGGAAATACTTGCCTGCGCAACCTCCAAAGGCTGGCGTGGCGACAGAAATCGAAGAACATGAGGACAAACCGCCGCTTCCCAAAATGCCGCCTGCCTCGAATGCTGAAACCATGGCTGAATTCTGTGAGAAATGCGGATTACCGATCGAGTATGGCGAAGCAGAAATCCGTACCCGCACGGAGTCGAGCATTTTCGGCGGACTGCCTGCGATTGATGTGCGCCTGTGCGCGAAGTGTGCGGATCGTCGCGATGGCACTGGCGACCGAATGATATGGGGATTTGCTATGTTGATTGCCATCCTTGTAATCGTGGGGCTGGTCAGCGGCATTACGAATCTGTTTTTGCGGTGATCGTGAGTGTGGCAAAAACTTATGGCAGCGACTGAGACACTCACTCCGATCCGACCTGTCGCTGACGAATCATTAGCCACAGAGGACACAGAGGGCACAGAGAGGCTTGGAACTTGCTATAAGTGATTCGTTCCAACACTCTGCTCGTGCGCCATATTCTTCGCGGCGTCAATATCTCTGTGCCCTCTGTGTCCTCTGTGGCTAATGATTTGTGTCAGCGGCATGTCGGATCGGAGTGAGTGTCTCAGTGGCTGCCAGAAATTCTTGCCGTACCCGTGATCGTTGCACAGGCCGAATTGGCGTGACGCCGCTCGCGATTTTTGCTATGCTCCAAGTCGTCGAACAACTCCCTGATTCAGGACGCTGACCATGGCAACCCGAATCTTTCTGCTGGCCACGATCTTCGCTGTCCCCGGGTTCGTTTCCGCCCAGGACAAGAAGGTGCCGACTCCGTATGCGACCGCGCCCGACAAGGCGCTCGAGCCCAAGGAAGAGCTGGTCAAGGATTTCGACGAGTTCTCGCAGTTCCGCGTCGAGTTCAACGGCATCAAGGACGATCGCGTGCCTGCCTATGTCTACGTGCCGAAGCGCGATGTCAAGAAGAATCCGGTGCCAGCGATCCTGCTGCAGTACGGGGCGGGGGGCAACAAGAAGACCGATTACATCGTCGCCATCGGCAAGCAGTTCGCCGGCAAGGGCTATCTCGTCATCACCATCGACTCGCCGAATCAAGGCGAGCGCCGGGCCAAGGATCAGAAGTCGGACATTCTCGGCATGGCCAGCAGCGAGCGCGTCATGCACTACTGCGGCGACTATAGCCGGGCCGTCGACTATCTCTGCACGCGGGCCGACGTCGACAAGAACCGCATCGGCTACGTCGGCATCAGCTGGGGCGCCATCACTGGCATCACCTTCTGCGCCTATGAACCACGCATCAAGGCCGTCGGCTCCATGGTCGGCGGGGGCAACTTCTTCGGCCTCTATTCCCCCAAGTCCGCCGCCAAGGCGGGGGACAAGGGCTCGAAATCGAGCGATCCCGTGGTCCATGTCGCCCGCATCGCGCCGCGGCCATTGCTCTTCATCAATGTCAAGAAAGATCAGCTCATCCTGAAGTCGTGGGCCGAATCGCTGCACGAGTGCGCCGGCCCCGGCGCGAAGGTCGTCTGGCTCGACACCGACCATTACTTCAGCGGCCTCGACCGTGCCGCCATCTGCCTCGATGTCATCCGCTTCATGGACGAGGAACTCGTCGGCGAAAAAACGAAGAAGTGACATCGTTATGTGGCCATTCCGTCGCCAGCGCTGGCGGTTTTTTGGCCACGTCAGACCTTCGCATTGGTCCAAATCCGGGGTTTTCCGCGAGATATCGCCGGCATCGAAAATGCATTTGCACCTGACGAACTCCCTCGTCAACTGGAGATGCCAATGCGCTGCGCGATTCCGACGGCTGTTGCAATTTTCATGGCGGCATTGCCGGCCATCGGGCAGGAAAAGAAGAAGGAAGAACGCCCCTCCCAGGCGCCGGTCCTGGCGAAGAATACCGTCACCCGTCTCAATCAGGCCTACGGCAAGGACGAGAAGCAGACGCTCGATGTCTATTCTCCCAAGGACGCCAAGCAGGCGCCGGTGCTGATCTTCATTCACGGCGGCGAATGGACCAAGGGGGACAAGGCCGACGTCAGCTTCAAGCCGAAATTCTTCAACGAGAATGGCATCGTCTTCGTCAGCATCAACTACCGCCTGTCGCCGGCCGCCATGCATCCTGCGCACGTCAATGATGTGGCGGCCACGGTGCGCTGGGTGCGCGACCACGCCGCCCAGATCGGCGCCGACCCGGACAAGATCGTGCTGATGGGACATTCCGCTGGCTGCCACCTGGCGACGTTGACCGCGCTGGACGCGCGTCCGCTGGCCACCGTCAAGTTGACGCCAAAGAACCTGCGTGGCGTCATCGCCTGGTCGGGCGGCATGTATGACCTCGTCGATCGCGCCAAGGGAGAGGGCAACTACCCGAAGTACATTCGCCAGGCGTTCGGCGACACGGAAGAAGCCTGGCGTGACGCGTCGCCGGTGGCCCACGTCGGCAAGTCGGCGATGCCCCCGTTCCTGTTCGCGTACATCGAGCGAAAGGCGGAGCCGGGCGTGAAACGCGTCGAGCCGTCGCAAATGCTCGCCAGCAAGATCCGCGACGCCAAGGGACACGCCGACGTGCAGTTGTTGATGGATCGCACCCACTTCATGGCCAACCACCTGATCGGCGCGCCGGAGGACAAGACCGGCCAGCTCATCCTCGATTTCATCCGCAAGGTGACCCGCTGACTCAGACAGGCGTCGTCATGGTCCGCTCGGCGGTTTAGCGCACTAGTGCTTTGTCAAGGCTTAGCTGAGGGATCGCGAATTTTTGGAAGCTGACCTTCGGGACCATTC
>DASRSQ010000175.1:0-10402 GCA_035656475.1 Gemmataceae bacterium
CAGGCGGCGCCGACGACGTTGCGGACGGAGGCGATGAAATCGCCGTCGCCGTCGTCGATGCCTTCGACGACCATGGCGCCGTGCAGGTCGAGCAGCACGCCGTCGACGGGGAGCGCATTTCGGAGGCGATCGAGGAACTCAGCCTTGAGCGTTTCGTAATCCGTGCGTGCAATCAAGCCGCCCGGATAAGCGAAGGTCCACAGCAGCGGCACAAGTTCGAAACCATGCCGGGCGGCGCCGTCGATAAAGCCGCCGGTGCAGTTGTTGCTGCCACGAAAGCGCTCGACGATGTCTGGACCTCGATACAGGCCCAGGCCGTGTTCGAAATCGTGCAGCATCGTGGGAGTCGATGCAAAGGTGCTCGTTTCGTGCGAGATGCCGCCAGCGGCGATACGCCAATTCATGAGAGTTCCCCCGCTTGAGACCCGAATTCATGAGACATTATTAATGTGGCATGTTTGAGCCGATCCGGGGGATTACTTTATACAGCGGTGTTTGAGCGGTGGGGAAATGAGTTTAATTTAATCCGGTACATTCTTGACCTATGGTCGTTATATAGTTGTCGGTCTTACCCACCGCCACCTACGAGCCGAGGACCACCTGGTTCTTTCGGTTTTGTTATCTGATTAGGCTCCTCGCAAACAAAACCGGCTGCAGCGACATAGGTAAGCGGCACATTGGTTGCCCGCTGGAGTGGAGATAACACATGAAGTTTGCATCAATCGGCGCTCTGCTCCTGACGGGCCTGCTTGGCATGACCTCCATCGCGATGTTCTATCCTTGGGATGAGCCCGAGATGGTGGGACTCAAGTCGGATGCACAGGTCAGCGAGGAGTACGTCTCCTACTTCTGTTTCAAGCAAAGCTGGAATACTACCCTGCAACAGCTCGCCCAGGGACAGATTTCGCTGTCGGAGGCCTGCGATCGCGTGCAATCGGCCTCGGAACGGAACTTTCCCAATTTCCTCAACTACATCGCCGAAACCGATCCGGCGCCGACGGTTCGAGAGCAAATTGCCCGCAACTTTCTTGGCCACCTGAAACGTGTGGAGATTGCGGCTCCCTCGCTCGCTCCCAACGTCCGCGCCGCCGAAGGTGAATTTGCTGTCATGTATTGATGTGTCAGAAATGCATCAAAGAAAAGACGCGCTGGATCCAGCGCGTCTTTCCATTGGCAACGTGATCCTCTGCGTCATTTCACCGTCATTTTCAAGTTCTTGACCAGAAACGCCCACTCGTCGGTCACCTCATCGATGACCTGCGCCGTCGAACGGCCCGCGCCGTGGCCCGCCTTGGTGTCAATGCGTGCCAGCACCGGGGCGGAGCCTCCCTGACAGTATTGAAGCTCCGAAATGAACTTGAACGTGTGGCTCGGCACCACGCGGTCATCGTGGTCGGCGGTCACGCACAGGGTTGCGGGATACTTCGTCCCCTTTTTCAAATTGTGGTACGGCGAATAGGAACGCAGTACCGAAAACTCCTTCGCATCGTCGGCGCTGCCATAGTCGTCCACCCAGTAGCGGCCGGCCGTAAACTTGTGGAAGCGGAGCATGTCCATGACGCCGACGCCCGGCAGGCACGCGCCAAAGAGATCGGGACGCTTGCACATGACGGCTCCGACGAGCAGGCCGCCGTTGCTGCGACCCTGGATCGCGAGCTTGTCGGGACGCGTGTACTTCTGGCCGATCAGCCACTCAGCGGCGGCGATGAAATCTTCGTAGCATTTCGGCCGGTTGAGCTTGATGGCCGACTTGTGCCAATCCTGGCCGTATTCGCCGCCGCCGCGGATGTTGGCGACGGCGTAGATGCCCCCCATCTCCATCCAGTCGACCGCCGAGATCTTGAAGCCGGGGGTGATCGAGATATTGAAGCCGCCGTAGCCGTAGAGCAGGGTAGGGTTGCTGCCGTCGAGCTTGATGCCTTTCTTGGCAGTGATGAACATCGGGATCTTCGTGCCATCCTTGCTGGCGTAGAAGATTTGCCTGGTTTCGTAGTCGTCGGGGCTGAATCCGACCTTGGGCGCCTTCCACAGTTCGCTCTTGCCAGTCGTGAGGTCGTAGCGGTAGATGCTCGGAGGTACGGCGAAGCTGGAGTAGGAATAGAACGTTTCGGTATCGTCGCGTTCGCCGCCGAAGCCCGTCGTCGTACCGATGCCGGGCAGTGCGACCTCGCGCACGAGTTTCCCCTTGAGGTCGAAGATGCGCGTCTCGGAGCGGGCGTCTTTCAGATAGCTGGCGATAAACTGATTACCGACGAGATTGACGCCTTGCAAGGCGTTTTTCGACGTCGGGATGATTTCCTTCCACTCCTTGCGGGCTGGTTTGCGTGTGTCGATGGCAATAAGTCGGCCCATTGGCGCTTCGAGGTCGGTGACGAAAAAAAAGACGGGGCCGTCATTGCCGACGAAGTCGTACTTGTTGTCGAAGCCTTCGATGAGATTGACAAGGTCGGTCGATTTCTCCTGGAGGTCGCGGTAGAAAACGGGATTGCGATGATCGGTCCCCTTCCATGCGCTGACCACGAGGTAGCGGCCATCATCGCTGACCTGGCCGCTAAAGCCCCATTCTTTCTGATCGGGCCGTTTGTAGACGAGCACATCGTCTGACTGCGGCGTGCCGACGCGGTGATAGTAGAGCGAGGCATTGAACGCGAGCCCCTGATACTTCGCACCCTTCTCGGGCTCCGGATAGCGCGTGTAGAAGAACCCCTTGGCGTCCTTGGTCCAGGCAATGTTGGAGAACTTGACCCAGCTGATCTTGTCGCTCAACTCCTTGCCGGTGCCCACGTCGAGGATATGCCAGGTGTGCCAGTCGGAGCCACCTTCCGATTTGCCATACGCGAGATACTTCGCCTCGGGGCTGACGGCGGTGCCGGTGAGCGAGACGGTACCGTCCTTGGACCACTTGTTCGGATCGAGCAACACGCGCGGCTTCGCCTTGAGCGAATCGCTGACATAGAGCACGCTCTGGTTCTGCAGACCGTCGTTGCGCTGGAAGAAAAAGAGGCCGCTCTTGCGCGAAGGCAGGGAGAATCGTTCGAAGTTCCACAGCTCGGTGAGCCGCTTCTTGATCAAATCCCGTTCGGGGATCGCATCGAGGTAGGCATTGGTGACCTTGTTCTCGGCCTCGACCCAGGCCGCGACTTCCTTCGATTCGCGCACATCAGCTTCAAGCCAGCGGTAGGGATCGGCCACCTTGGCGCCGTGATACTCGTCCACCTGATTGACGCGTTTAGTCTTCGGATATTTCAGAGGGGAATCTCCTGCCTGAGACGTGAAGGCGGCTAGCAGCAATAGGCCGCCGCACGCGAGGACGATCAGAGCTTGGCGCATGGTGGTTCTCCGATGGGTTGCAGCGCAGAGAAGGGACGCCCGCACCCTGCGCTCGGGTTGGTATAGACAGGAAGGGATTCGCCAGCGAGGTAATCAAGTCAAAAAGGCAAAAGTAGCCATCATGGTGCTACTTTTGCCTTTTTCCTTTTTTGCTTTGCCTTGGCGACACTAGCACTTGCGCAGCACGCCGACAAGCACGCCGAGGACGTGAGCGTCTTGCGTGGAATCGACGATGATTGGCGCCATCTTCGCGTTCTGCGGTTCGAGGCGGATGTGGTCTTTTTCTTTGTAAAAGCGCTTGAGCGTGACCTCGTTGTCGACCATGGCCACGACGCGTTCGCCGTTGGTGGCGGAGGCTTGTTGCTGGATGACGACGTAGTCGCCGTCCTGAATATGGTCGTCGATCATGGAGTCGCCGCGGACCTGGAGGACGAAGCGGTTGGGCCCGCTGAACAGGGAATCCACTTCAAGCCGATCATTCTGCTCGGCCGCATCGATCGGCTTGCCGGCGGCAACCGCACCCAGGAAGGGCAGACCTTGCGCCGGCGGGCGATGGTCGACCAGCTGGATTGCCCGGGCGGCGTGCACCTCGCGATTGATGAGGCCTTTTTTCTCGAGCGCCTTTAGATGGCACATGACGCCATTGGGGGACTTTATGGCGAAGGCCAGGCCGATTTCGCGGACCGTCGGACCGTACCCCCGGCTCTCGATCTTCTGGCGAATGAACTGGTAGATTTCCTTCTGGCGATCCGTCAGCTGGCTGAAATCTGCCATGCTTTACCCCCTCAGCTCGTTTTAGGGCTATGATATTCTTCTTAATTGACACATATACATTCTGAACTCAAGTATATTATACTTTCGTACACAATGAAAGCCCAATTCTGCATTTTCGTCGATAGCGATAAGATGAATGCAATGATGACCATCGACGACATCTTGCAAAAACTGAATGAGCGGCGCGACTTGCACGAGTCTGCCCTGATTTGGATTGTCGGCGAGATGATGGCGGGGCGTTGTGCGGATGCCGACGCAGCTGCGTTCCTGCTTGCGCTCCGCGCCAAGGGAGAAACGGCGAGCGAGATTGCCTGTGCGGCGCAGGTCATGCGCCGGCACATGTTGCCCTGGGACGCCGGCGTGGAGGAATTGCTCGACACCTGCGGCACCGGCGGCGACGGCGCGGGCACGTTCAACATCAGCACCGCCACCGCCCTTGTTCTCGCTGCGGCCGGCGTTCCGGTCGTCAAACACGGGAATCGTTCGGTGTCGAGCCGAACCGGCAGTGCCGACGTATTAGCTGCCCTTGGCATCAAGATTGATGGCGACGCCGATTTCGCCCGACGCTGTCTGAGCGCGACCGGGTTCGCTTTCTGTTTCGCCCCCCACTTTCATCCCGCAATGAAGCATGTCGCCGCCGTTCGCAAATCGCTCGGCGTGCCGACGATCTTCAATTGCCTGGGTCCGCTCGCCAATCCGGCTGGCGCGACCCGGCAGCTGCTGGGTGTCGGCAGGCCCGACTTGCTCGATCGCATGGCCGGCGCGCTCGCCCAGCTGGGGACTCGGCGCTCGTTCATCCTGTGCAGCACGGACGGCCTGGACGAGGTCAGCCTCGCGGCTCCAACGTCGGTGCGCGAAGTCCGTGGCAATGAGGTGATTTCGCATCAATGGACGCCGTCCGATTTCGGGCTGGAGCCGTGCGCCCTGGCGGATCTCGCGGTCGCCGATGCGAAGGAAAGTGCGGCAATAATCCTGAGTGTGCTGGCCGGCACCGGCGGCCCCGCGGAGCGCATCGTGCTCGCCAACGCGGCAGCTGGTTTGCTGGTCGCTGACCGCGTGACGTCGTTGGCCGAGGGGGTCGCGCAAGCGCGTGACGTAATTCGGTCAGGGCGGGCGTTGCGGGTGGTGGAGACGTTGCGGCGACTATGAGCAGAGCCGGTTTCGGCCTTCGTTCTTGGCTTGATAAAGCTTCTCGTCGGCACGGCGGATGAGTTCGGTCGGTGAGATTTCGGCTTCTCCTTGCGTCGTCACCAGGCCGGCACTCACGGTGACCTGAAACGACTTCTCCTCGAACAGGAACGGCGTCTGATTGACGACCTTCAGGATGCGGTCGGCAACGATGGTGGCGCCATCCAGGAACGTTTCGGGCAGCACGATGGCAAATTCCTCGCCGCCGTAGCGGGCGAAGAGCTCTTCCTTGCGGATGTTGCCTTTGATGCGCGTGGCGATCTCGCGCAGGGTGAAGTCGCCGCCGAGATGGCCGAACTGGTCGTTGATGTTTTTGAAGCGATCGATGTCGATGAGGATCAGGGCGAGCGGTCGGTTATGCCGGCTCGAACGGGCGATCTCGCGGTCGAGGAACTCCATCAGGTAGCGCTTGTTGTGGATTTCGGTCAGACCGTCGATGATCGTCAGGCGATAGATTTCTTCGTGATATTCGGTTTCGACGTTGCCGCCCATAAGGAAGCGATAGATGCAATTGCCGACGCGGAGGTAGTCGCCGTCCTTGAGCTTGTACATCGAGGCGGGCACGTCATTGATGTAGGTGCCGTTGGTGCTTTGCAGGTCGACGGCGTAATAGCCGTCGGCGCCCGGCTGAATGCGGGCGTGGCGACGCGAGACCGAGTGATCGTTAATGCGGATGTCGCAATCGCTAGCACGGCCGATGACGATGGGCTTGTCGCCAATGGTGTAGCGCGTGCCCATGGTTGGTCCGGTCGGGTAGATGTGGACCATGCACGCGTTCCGGCTCGAGAGCGACACTGGCCTTTCGGGGGCGGTCACCCACGTTTCGGTCACTTTCTCGATCATGCTGGAATGCGGTTCCATGTGCCTGCCGCGCATAATCCGGGGATTGGGCTCACTGTAGTTTAGGTCGGAATTGGCAAGAATGCGAACAAAAAAATGACATCACAGGAATTGTGACGAAAAATTGAAGTGGCCCAGGGATTCCTGTACGACCATAAACGCACCCAACATTAATCAGGGCTGGTTTTCCTCAGCGACCTTTCGGTTCGCCTGCTCAAGGCTGTTCAATTCCTTGACCAGCGGATAGGGGGGGGACTGCGGGGTGTACTGGGGCGCATGGCGAAGATAATAGGGCGAAGGCAGGGTCATGCCGACGTCCATCGGCCAACTCTGGCAGCCGCTGACCAGCGCCAGCCCCAGTCCCACCGCCGCCAGCAAGCCGTTCCGGTACACCTTTGTCATGACTTCGTCTCCATGCCGGTTTCTTCGGCATAATCGCGTTCTTTTTCCTTATCGGCAGCGTCGGCACGGGAGTTTAGCTTTTCCTGCAATCGAAAACGTGCGTTGAGAAAATCTCACGGGTTCCGTATAGGTTTCCGATAGAGATAGGATGGCGGGCTTCGCCCCGATATTTCCCAGATCTCCTAATTTCAAAGGGGTCAGATAGTGTTCTGGGGCATCATTCATCGCATGATCTTGGTCGAATTGATCAAGGTCTTCTGCATGGCGCTGATTGCCCTCACCGGGATCATCATGGTCGCGGGCATCATCTCCGAGGCGATGAAGAACGGCTTCGGGCCGGCGCAGATCATGGCCATCATCCCGCTCTTGCTGCCCAGCCTGTTGCCCTACACCGTGCCGACGACGACGCTTTTCGCGACCTGCATCGTGTACGGACGCCTTTCCGCTGACAATGAGATTCTGGCCCTCAAAGCCGCCGGCGCGCATATCGTGCACGTGATCTGGCCCGCGGTCCTCCTCGGCGTCGTCGCCTCTGCCGTCACCATGGTTCTTTTTCTCGATCTTATTCCCTACACCGGCTATCGCCTGCGAACCTCGGTGATCAGTGACGTCGAAGAGTTGCTTTACATCATGCTGCGCAAGGACGGTAATATTAAGCATCCACGCCTAAGCGTCGAGATCGATGTCAAAAACGTGGTTGGTCGGACACTTCAGGACGCCATCTTCAAGCGGAAGGGGGCAAACGGGGATTACGACGTCATTGCTTCCGCCAAGGAAGCGGAACTCCGCGTCGATGTCGCCCACAAGCTGATCCACGTCCACATGCGCCAGTGCAACATCCTGCAAGCAAACGGCGGCATTGGCTATGTCGAAAGCAAGGTCTGGCCCGTCGATCTCCCACCTGACTTCATCGGCAACACCAACAAGACGCGCGCCATGGACATGACCTGGACCGAGCTCTTCGAATACTACGAGAAGTTCGGACGGGAACTCGAGGAGATCGAGCACAAGCGCAATGTCCAAATCGCGGAAGGCGGCCTCAACCCGGCGGCTCAGAAAGAAATCTTGCGAAACCTGCAAACCGAACGTCAGTTCCGCGTCGACATGATGAATTCGATCCGTGCCGAGTGGCACATGCGTCCGGCCCTAGTGCTGGGCTGCCTTTGTTTCGCACTTGTGGGCTGCCCGGTTGGCATCTGGTTCAGCAAGAGCGATTACCTGAGCGCGTTCATCACCTGCTTCCTGCCGATCGTCATTGTCTACTACCCGCTGATGTTCTGCATGTACGACATGGGACGCGTCGGCAAGGTGCCGCCGTATCTGGGCGTCTATAACGCGGACCTGCTTATGCTTATTGCGGGCGCTGTCCTTTTCCGACGCCTCGCGCGGAATTAAAGGATGAATTGACCGTTCATGCTTCATCCTTCCGCATTCATCCTTCTCTCCGTACATTTTCTGCATGACAACACCCCATCGCCTTTACGTGGGCACCATCGGCGAAGGCCTGTGGCGCAGTCTCGACGGCGGCGCGACCTTCAAGCGGACCTGCGACGGCATGTTCGTCGAATGCCACGTTCGTGCGCTGGCCGTGCATCCGCGCGAGCCGCGCGTGCTGTACCTGGGCAACGAACACGGCCTCTATTGCAGCCATGATGGCGCCGACAACTGGCGGCCGGTGGATGTGCCGGTGAGTCCGCTGCAAATCTGGTCGGTGCTGCTGCACCCGGCGGCCCCGGAGCGGATCTTGGTGGGCGCGTGTCCGGCCCGATTGTTTCGTTCGCAAGACGCAGGCCGCACGTGGACGGAGCCGTTCGCGAGGATGATGCAGGGCTGTCCGCGAATCCTGCACACGCGAGTCACGACGTTGTGTGCACATCGCGATGACTCGGACACGCTATGGGCAGGCATCGAGATCGATGGCTTGCAGCGCACTCGCGACGGCGGCCAGACCTGGCACGCGCTCGGCACCGGCCTCAGTTCGCAGGACATTCATGCCCTGGCGTTCGTGCCCGGAGCCAACGGCCGGCCGGCACGGCTGATCGCCACGACCAACAATGATGTCAACATCAGCGAGGACGATGGCGAGACATGGCGGCAGTTGCGGCTGGGACAGGCGCTGCCGTTGCCATATTTCCGCGGCATCATGCAGCGTCCCGGGCAGCCCGAGATGCTACTGCTCGGCAACGGCGACGGACCGCCCGGCACGACGGGATTGATCGCACGTTCGCTAGATGGCGGCACGACCTGGCAGGAGACGCAGATGCCGAGCCGGGCGAACAGCACGATCTGGAATTTCGCCGTCCACGCTGCCGACGTGAATCTGGTGTACGCCAGCAGCGTCAGCGGGCAAGTATATCGCTCGGAAGATGGCGGCGCGTCGTGGGTCAAGCTGCCGCGCGAGTTCGGCGAGATCCGAGCGCTGGCGTGGACGCCTTGAGGCAAGTTCAAAGTAAAAAGGAAAAAGGCAAAAGTTGGATCCAATGCCACTTTTGCCTTTTTCCTTTTTACTTTGAACTTGGCGAAGCACTATCGTTTCATCGCCTTCTGGAGCGTCGTACCCAAATCAGCGGGACTGTCAGCGACGAGGATGCCGGCGCTACGCAACGCGGCGATCTTGTCGGACGCGGCGCCGGAGCCGCCGGAGATGATCGCGCCGGCGTGGCCCATGCGTTTTCCGGGCGGGGCAGTCTGGCCCGCGATGAACGCGGCCACCGGCTTCTTGACGTGCTTCTGCACGTATTCGGCGGCCTTCTCCTCGGCGTTGCCACCGATCTCGCCCATCATCAGGATCGCTTCGGTGGCGGGATCTTCGTTGAAGAGCTTGATGACGTCGACGAAGTTGGTACCGTTGACCGGATCGCCGCCGATGCCGACGCACGTCGATTGGCCAAGGCCCAGGTTCGAGAGCTGCCAGACTGCTTCGTAGGTGAGCGTGCCGGAGCGGCTGACGACGCCGACGGGGCCTGGCTTGTGGATGTAGCCGGGCATGATGCCGATCTTGCACTGGCCGGGCGTGATGACGCCGGGGCAGTTTGGGCCGACGAGCCGGCAGTTGGGCTTTTCTTTCAGCACGCGAATGGCGCGGGCCATGTCGAGGACCGGCACGCCTTCAGTGATCGCGATGATCAGGGCAACGCCCGCATCGGCCGCTTCCATGATCGCGTCGGCGGCGCCGGGGGGCGGGACAAAAACGACCGACGCGTTGCAGCCGGTCTTCTGCACCGCTTCGTAGACGCTGTTGAACTGCGGGAAGCCGTCCTTGGTGGTGCCTCCCTTGCCGGGCGAGATACCTCCGACGATATTGGTGCCGTAATCGCGGCACTGCTGGGCGTGAAACAATCCGACCTTGCCCATGCCCTGCACGAGGACACGCGTGTTCTTGTCAACCAGGATGCTCATGCGTGGTTCCGTTGTCTGGTGGGAATCTCGTTGGTCCGGATGTCAGTTTACGATTTCCACCATGAATCGACCAAGCCCCGGGATGAGCGCAGCGGTTCCCGGGGGTCGAAGCGCCCGCAGTCTTTATTTCGTTGGGATCGGACCGGGCCCCATGACGGTGCCCTCGGCTTTGCTTGCATCGTAGCCCGTCATCGTTCGCGCGTCGTGCGTGTGCGAGCCTGGTGCCATCTTTTGATTGATGTACCAGTATCCCGCGTTGTCGATGGCCGCGGCTGTTCGAGTTTGCGGATACTTGGCGTTGATCTCGCACCATTTTCGCGCGTACGAATCCCAGTCGTCTCCAAGGGTGTCGATGATCGCCTGGGCCATTTCAATGGCAATCTGATCGCCGCCGCCGCTATCCATGGGAGCGGTGTCGCGGTAGCCCAGCAGCGCGTAGAGAGGGCCCTGGAACGTATTCAGCAACTCC
>DASRSQ010000176.1:0-5521 GCA_035656475.1 Gemmataceae bacterium
ATGTTGCGACGTGCGTGCTTCCTGGCAATCCTGGCAATCGGCATTTGTGCCGCCGGCGTTCGCGCCCAGGAAGACCTGAATGATGTGCTGGAAAAAATGACCAAGGACGCCGCCAAAACCGCCGGCGCATCGGTCGTGCAGATCGAGACGCGCGGCGGCGCCGACATGGTCGTCGCCGGGCCGAAGGGGCAAGTGCTGCGCAAGGCGATCGGGCCCACCACCGGCGTCGTCGTCGATCCGTCCGGCTACATCATCACGAGCGCGTACAACTTCTTCAATAACCCGCCGACGATCCTGGTGCGTGTCGCCGGCCATGCGGGCGAACCGCTGGTGGCGACGCGCGTGGCGACCGATCGCTCGCGCATGTTGACCCTGATCAAGGTCGACACCAAGGGCCTGCCGATGCCGGCCTATGTGCCGAAGAAGGATATCAAGGAAGGGCAATTCGCGATCGCCCTGGGCCGGGCGCTCGACGTGAAGATGGACAAGTCTCCCGCGGTGTCAGTCGGCGTCATCAGCGCCCTGGGTCGCATCTGGGGCAAGTGCCTGCAGACCGATGCCAAGATCTCGCCGATCAATTACGGCGGCCCGATCGTCGACATCCAGGGACGCGTCCAGGGCATCCTCATCCCGGCTTCGCCGAAAGGCGATGACGAGACCGCCGGCACCGAATGGTACGACTCGGGCATCGGCTTCGCCATTCCGATGGAAGACGTGCTCGCGGTGCTGCCCCGTTTGAAGGAAGGCAAGGACCTGCAGAAGGGCATCCTGGGCGTCGCCATGCAAAGCCAGGACATGTACAGCGTCCTGCCAACGGTTGGCCAGGTCGCCAAGGCATCGCCGGCCGAGAAGGCCGGACTTAAGCAGGGGGACACCATTGTTGAGGTCGAGGGGAAGGCCGTCGTCAACATGGCCCAGGTCCTTCACATCCTCGGCGTCAAGTACGAGGGGGACAAGGTCAGCATCAAGTACAAGCGCGGCGGCGAGGTCAAGGAGATCAAGGCGCTCGAGTTGACCGGCAAGAACGTCGTCATCGCGCACCCGTTCCTCGGCATCCTGCCGATGCGCGATGATCCGAAGCTCGGCGTCGAAATTCGCTACGTCTTTGAGAAAAGCCCGGCCGAGAAGATGGGACTCAAGGAAGGGGACCGTATCGTCAAGTTCGGCACCGACGAAAAGACGCTGCAGCCCTTCACCGGCCAGAAGCGCGGCAAGACCCAGTTCCTCGATTGGCTCAACACGCTCACCCCCGGCACCGACATCAAGCTCGAAGTCAAACGCAAAGGGGGCGGCAAGGACGTGGTCCTGTCCACCACCCTCACCGACATGCCCGGCGCCGTGCCCGGCGTCACGGGCAACATCCCGGACAAGCTGCCCGAAGCCCGCTCGATCAAGAAGGCCCTCGATGCCCTCGAGATCAACAATCCGAATGTCAAGCCCGCGAAGGTCTTCGAACAGAACCCGGTCAAGGCCGAGACCGGCCTCATGCAGAAGGCGACCGCCGACGGCGAGGCCAAGTTCTGGGTCTATGTCCATGACGACTATGATCCAAACATCGCGCACGGCATCGTCGTCTGGCTCCATCCGCCGGGCAAGAACAAGGAAGACGACGCCAAGGCCCTGCGCGACCTGTGGGAAGACTACTGTGCCGAGAATCACCTGATCCTGGTGATGCCGGTGCTGGACAAGGAAGATTGGATCCCGAGCGCGTCGGACATGGTGGTCGGCGCGGTGACCGAGACGATGAAGATGTACACGATCGACCGCCAGCGCGTGGTCGCCCATGGCATGGGCGTCGGCGGGCAGATGGCGATCTACCTCGGCTTCAACCACCGTGAGACCTTCCGCGGCGTCTGCTCCGTCGGCGCCACCGCGCAGAAGATCAAGGACAATGTCGCCAACCAGCGGCTCTCGTTCTACATCGCCGCCGGCGCGCTCGACCCGATCGTCAAGAGCATCGCCGAGAGCCGGACGCGCCTCGCCGAGCGCCGCTATCCCGCGTTCTACCGCCAGATGCCCGAGCGCGGCCGCGAGTATCTCACCGTCAAGGACCTGCAGCAAGTCCTGCGCTGGATCGATTCACTCGATCAGCTCTAGTGCTTTGTCAAGGCTTAGATTTGGGGTTGCCAGGTGCGCGCCGGTATGGTTTGGCACCGACTGCCTTTGATGGAAATGCATCATGATCAGCGGTCAAGGCTCCAAGACTAGCAGACTGGATCGCCGCGAGTTCCTCCGCGCCGGTCTGGCGGGATTCGGCGTACTTTCCATGGCAGACCTGATGCGCTTTCGCGCCGAGTCGCCGCCGTCGCGCTCGGAACCGCGCACGGCCGTCATCCTCGTCTGGATGCGGGGCGGGATGAGCCATCTGGACACGTGGGATCCCAAACCCGACGCGCCGAGCGAATACCGTGGTCCCTATGCGCCGATCGCCACGCGCGTGCCCGGTATGTCGATCACGGAGTTGACCCCTCGGCTGGCGCAGATCGCTGACCGATTCACGCTGCTGCGGTCGGTAGCCCACACCGGCGGCGGCCATCCGGCCGGCTCGCTTCAGGTGCTCGGCGGCGATCTGGATGCGCAGGACAAACTCCAGCCCGTGCGCCCCGATTTCATGACCGTGGCCCACTACCTGCGCTACGACGCCAATCGGCCCATGCCGAACTACGTCGGTGTCAACCCCATCGTGCGCTACGATAGTTTCACGATCGCGGGGCCGGGCTACCTCGGCGCATCGTACGCTCCCTTTGCGATTCATGGCGATCCGAGTGCACCAAGCTTCCGCGTTCCAGGCATTGGCATCGACGATCCGCAACGACAGCAATCGCTGCGCGACCGTGTTGGCTTGCAGCAACGCTTCGACACCTTCCGCCGCGAAATCGACCAGTCGGGCGTCATGAATGCCATGGATCGCTTCCAGCTTCAGGCCCTCCATTTACTGACGCGCCCTGAAGCGGCAATTCCGTTCGACCTGAGCCGTGAGCCGAATCACGTTCGAGACCGTTATGGCCGCAACGCGTGGGGGCAGCAACTGCTGATGGCTCGCCGTTTGGTGGAAGCGGGCGTGGAGATCATCACCACGACGCTGGATGGTCCCTTGTGCGGTCGAGTGGCCAACTGGGACGATCACGCGGTCAACCAGCACGTCTTCGATGCCTTGAACTTCCGCATGCCGACCTTCGACCAGGCGGTGTCCGCTTTGATAGAAGACATCTACGCGCGCGGGCTGGATCGGCGTGTGCTCGTGGTTGTGACGGGTGAATTCGGCCGAACGCCGCGGATCACGTATGAACCATCTAGCGGCAGCGGCGTCGCCAGCGCTGCCGCAGGGACCGTGCAACCAGGCCGCGACCACTGGCCGGCCGCCAACACCATGCTATGGGCGGGGGGCGGCATCACCACGGGACAGGTCATCGGCAGTACCGACCGTCGCGGCGAATATGTCTCGCAGCGTCGCGTCGGCCCGCAAGACTTCTTGGCCACCATCTATCATCATCTGGGCATCGACCACGAACGCGTCACGATCAACGACCTCACTGGCCGTCCGCACTTCCTCACGCAAAACGGCCACGCGATTCCGGAATTGCTCGCCTCACGCTGATTGTCTCGATGGATCCTCGGAAGCGGCCCCATCATCTTGGCAACGCGTCTACCACGCGTTGTCAAGGCTTAGATTTGCGGCTGCGAATTTTTGGAAACTGGCCATCGGGACCATTCAACAGCCCCAATTCTCGCCGAATGATTCCGAAGGTCCGTTTCCAAAAATCGCAACCCCAAATCTTAAGCCTTGACGGGACATTAGATTTCAAGGAGAGGTTTGCCCATGAGCTCACAGGAGTTTGCCCCTGCGGAATCCATCGACGTTACTGGTCAGCCGATCGGCTTCGCATTGCCAAACTGGACGCCGCCGTCAGTGCCTGCGCAAGAATCCATGGAAGGCCGGCATTGCCGCCTGGAGCCGCTCAATGCTTCACTGCACGCGGAACCGCTGTATGAAGCGATCGCCGTCGAAAAGGGGGGCAGCAGCTGGACGTACTTGCCGTACGGGCCGTTTGACAGTCTGGAAAGCTACCGCGCCTGGATGAATGAGGCATGTGCGCACAAGGATCCAATGTTCTTCGCAATCATCAAGAAACCTGAAGGAAAACCCCTCGGCGTCGCGAGTTATCTCCGAATCACGCCGGCCAGCGGCGCGATCGAGGTGGGACATATTCACTATACGGCGATCTTGAAGCGCACTCCCGCCGCCACCGAAGCGATGTACCTGATGATGGCCAGAGCATTCGACCTGGGCTATCGGCGTTATGAGTGGAAATGCGATAGCCTGAACGCAGCCTCGCGTGCTGCCGCGGAACGGCTGGGGTTTACATTTGAAGGAATCTTCCGTCAGGCCACCGTCTACAAGGGGCGCAACCGGGACACGGCCTGGTACGCGGTCATCGACAGGGACTGGCCGTCTCTGCGACAGGCCTACCTGGCATGGCTGGCCCCAAACAATTTCGACAGCCAAGGACGACAGCGAACCCGACTTGGCGATCTGATGAGGACAGGATCGGCACAAGTCAGCCATTGAGTAAAAGGGCGCTCCGACGAGCGTAGGGGACGCGGCACCCTCGGGCGCATGCGCCGTATTGAACGCTGGTCACCGCTACGCACGTGGAAGATGGCTCACTAACAAAATACCATCAAACCGTCAACCGGTATTCGTCAGCGACACCATGCCGATGCGCGAGCGAGTTGCTGTGCCTCGCTGGTACATTGGGTTACTGGGTGATACAACAAGTCGCTCCGAGGTTCGATCGATGCGAAACGACTTGCGAGGCGCGTACGCCTGGATTACGATCCACACCGAGTCGCAATAGCGTTCGAAGCACCGCGAGAAATCCGCATGCCCGATCGCCGCAAGCATCGAGGTCCGGGCCCGCAGGACATGAACTGGTTTGGCGTCGAAGCCCAGGCCGGCCTCCGCGCAGCCGTCGCCGACCTGTCCTGGCTTCTCTCGCGCAGCTATGCCATTCCCTCTTCCTTGAATCTCGTCGGCGACCGCTATCGGCTCGTCGAACGCCAGCGCATCGCGGTCCTTCGCTCGGCTTGCTCGGATGCCGCCCTGACCTCGCGCCAGGCGCGCGAGCTTGATCCACGCTCGATCCAGAATAGGCCGCTGCGGATCGACGGCTTCAACCTGATCCTGACGTTGGAATCGGCCCTCGGCGGCGGGGTGGTGCTGGCATGCCGAGATGGTTGCTACCGCGACCTGGCGAGCGTCCACGGAACATATCGCCGGGTGGAGGAGACCCGTCCCGCTCTGACACTGGCGGCTCACTGGCTCGACGAATGGGGCGTGGGGCCGTGTTGTTGGCTGCTAGATGCCCCGGTATCCAACAGCGGTCGGCTGGCTGAGATGATCCGGGCGACGAGCCCCACCTGGACGGCCGAAGTGGTGCCGGACCCGGACGCGGTGTTGATCGCCGGTGAGGGGGTGATCGCGACGGCCGATGCGGGGGTGCTGGACCGCTGCGGGGCG
>DASRSQ010000177.1:0-2072 GCA_035656475.1 Gemmataceae bacterium
TCGCCGACAAGACCGGCACATCGGCCGTTCCCGCCGCTCCGGGCCAAACCCCGCGCGCCATTCAGGGCGGCTGGGGCGTCGGCATCCCGAAGAACATCGACCCGGCCAAGAAGCCGGCGGCGTGGCTCGCGCTCACCTGGATGACCAGCAAGGCGTTCAACAAGTACGAAGTGACCAAGTACCAGATCGACGCCAGCCGCACGTCGGCGTTCACCGATCCGGATACCGTCAAGCAGCTGCCTTACCTGCCGGACGCGCTCAAGGCGGCCTCAACCGCCGAGATCATCGACACCTCGCGCATTCCGGAGTTCTTCCAGCTCAACGACATCATGAACGTCGAGCTCAACAAGGCACTGATCGGCGGGCAGGACGCGAAGACCGCCTGTGCTAACATCCAGAAGCAGTGGGAAGACCTCCTGCGCAAGGCGGGGCATCTCACCTAGGGAGCCGCTGCCAAGCGGGCAGGCCAACGCGATCGACAAGCACCCGGCGGCCAACGCCGCCGGGAATTCCTGGGGACACGGGTGCGAACATCAGCCACAAGACGCCTCGGCGGCGGTAACGGCTCTCGTCGCGAGAGCAACGGATGACTGCAGCGACACAGGCCAGCCACGGCGGGGCAGAGAAGCAAATCCAGCAGGGCCGCGTCGTATTCATGTTTGTGGGGCCGGCGCTGCTCTACCTGCTTGCCTTTGCGATCTATCCGCTGATTTACAGCCTCAGGCTTTCCTTCACCGATCTCACGGCAGCTGACGGCACCGGCAAGTGGATCGGGCTCCGCAACTATCACGACCTCCTGTTCGACGCTCAGTTCTGGAACGCGGCGATGAACAGCGCGATCATGCTGGTGGCGACCGTCTCGCTGCAGCTCGTGCTCGGCACGGCGCTCGCGCTCTTCTTCAACCTGCAACTCAAGGGCTCGTGGATCGTCCGCGGCATCCTCGTGCTGCCCATGCTGATCACGCCGATCGTCGTCGGCGTGATGTGGCGCGCCCTGCTCAACCCCGATTGGGGTCTCGTCAACTGGGTGATCACGGCTCTGCACATGACGCCGCCCAACTGGCTGGGCTCGACCGAGTGGGCGATGCCGACGCTGATCATCGTCGATACGTGGCAGTGGACGCCATTCGTTTTCATCATCGTTTACGCGCGTCTGCAGACGCTGCCTCCGGAAGTATTCGAGGCGGCCCAGATCGACGGGTCCGGATATTTCGCGACGCTCTGGCACGTCACGCTGCCGCTGCTGGCGCCGGCGCTCCTCTTCGCCGCCATCTTTCGCGCTGTCGACGGGTTCCGATCGTTCGATTTGATCTATGGCCTGAGCTATGGGGGACCGGCGCGAACGACCACGACGCTGGCATTCTTTTCCTTTCAGAACGGCTTCCAGTTCCAGAACTACGGATACGCCGCGGCGGTGGCGTACATGATGCTGTTGGTGCTGATGATCGGCACGACGGTATTGCTGCGATACGCGCCGCTTCGGCCCGGACGCGTGCGATGAGACATCCGTTCGGCCGGTTCATCGCCTACGTCGTCATGATCCTGCTCGGCATTCTCGGGGCGGCACCGTTCCTCTACTTGCTGGTCCTGTCGTCGAAGCGGCGGATAGAGATCCTCAGTCAGGTTCCTCCGCATCTCACCTTCGACTGGGCCACCATCTCGCGGACCTACAGCGAGGTGCTCTACAGCCAGGGCATGCTGGGATTCACCGAGAATTCGCTGATCGTCGTCAGCGCGGCTACGTTCATCGCGCTCATTATCGCGACGCCGGCTGCTTATGGCTTCTCGCGCCTGCGCTTCCGCGGCAACGAAAACCTGATCAACACCATCCTCAGCATGCGGTTCATGCCCCCGATCGCGGTCGCGATCCCGCTCTATCTCATGGTCAAGCACATGGGTCTGCAAGACAGCTACCCCGGCCTGATCCTGCCCTACGTTGCCTTCTCGCTGCCGTTGATCATCTGGATCCTCATCGGGTTTTTCGATGAGGTGCCGCGCGAGATCGATGATGCCGCAATGGTCGATGGCTGCACGCGATTTGGCGTGCTCTGGCGCGTCCTCTTGCCGGTGAT
>DASRSQ010000178.1:0-4581 GCA_035656475.1 Gemmataceae bacterium
GGGCCTCGCGGATGTCGTCCGTGCGCGGCTTGAAAGCCAGGCCCCACACACTAAGTGATTTTCCCTTCAGAGAATCCCCGTAGTGGGACCGCACCTTCGCCGGCAGCACGCGCTTCTGAAGCTCGTTGACCTGATCCACGGCTTCGAGCAGCGTCGCTTTCGCCTGCACCGACTGGGCGAGGTGGACGAGGTTTTTGACGTCTTTCGGAAAACAGCTGCCGCCGTAGCCCGGGCCGGGGAAGAGAAACTGGAAGCCGATGCGTTGATCGTGGCCGATGCCCCGGCGAACTTCGTTGACGTCGGCGCCGAGCTTGTCGCAGAGGTTGGCGATCTCGTTGATGAAGCTGATCTTGGTCGCCAGCATCGCGTTGGCGGCGTACTTCGTCATCTCGGCGCTTTCCGGCGACATGATCAGGAACGGCCGTTCGGTGCGCAGGAACGGGGCGTAGAGTTCGTTCAGCTTCTGGCCGACTTCCGGGCGGCGCACGCCGACGACGACGCGGTCGGGTTTCATGAAGTCATCGATGGCGGCGCCTTCCTTGAGGAATTCGGGATTGCTTGCGACTTCGATCGGCCGGCCGGCCTTCTTGGTCATGCGGTCCATCAGCTTCTGATTGGTGCCGACGGTCACGGTGCTCTTGATAACGACGACGGCGTCCGGGCGCAGGTGCGGGGCGGCGGCCTCGCCGACGGCCCAGACCGCGCTCAGGTCGGCCTCGCCGCTGGCGGTTTCAGGCGTGCCGACGGCGATGAAGACGAGGTGGGCGTCCTTCACGGAGCCGGGCAAGTCGGTGCTGAAGAAGAGGCGTTGTTCGCGCGCGTTTCGCTGAACGAGTTCGAGCAGGCCGGGCTCGTAGATGGGGATTTTGCCGGCCTTGAGGGTGGCGATCTTGGCGTCGTCCTTATCGATGCCGACGACTTCGTTGCCGCTCTCGGCGAGACAGGTGGCGGTGACGAGTCCGACGTAACCGGTGCCGATGACTGCGATTTTCAAGGCATTGCTCCTGCGCCGGGTAGTGAGATTTTGCGTATCATCTTATGGCTTTTCATCCTCGTTCCCAAACGCCCGTTTGGGGACCCGCGCGTGGAGCTGGTATCTGCGTCATCTTCCGCAAGGGAAACGTCGACGAGAGCCAATCCATCGCGCCGAGGCAGGAGGTGATTCACGCAACGCGAATATCGTCCTTCGAGAACTTTCGCTGAAACAGCGCCAGTCGATATCGATGTGGAGTCGGGATAGAGCAATTCGACGAAAGCCGGGAAGAACGCTTGCAAGGCGTCCTTCCACGGGCTGTCGAAATCCTCCTGCCCTGAGCGTCGAGGCATGCTTCGTCAATCCTTGCGAAACATCTTGTTGTTGCGGTCGCCGCGCGAATAGAGGTAACCGACCAGGTCGAGAATCTCCTCGCGATTGAGGGAGTCGATCAGGCCCTCGGGCATCATCGAAATCTTCGACGGCTCAATCGACTCCACCAGATTGCGATTGATGTTGACCAGTTTGTTCGGGTCGAGCATGTCCGTGTTGATGCTCATGTTGTCGCCGAACAGGTTGACGACGCGGCCGACGACCTGTTTGCCGTCGCCCGTCGTAACCACGATGGCGGCGTACTGGTCGCTCACCACCTTCGACGGCTCGACGATCGATTCCAGGAGATCGCGCACGCCGAATCGGCCTGAAACAATCGTGAGATCCGGGCCCAGGCCGCCGCCCTCGTTCGCGAAACGGTGACACGTAAAGCACTTCATCTCGCCGAAGAGGTTGCGGCCCTTGTCATAGTCGCGATTCACCAGCCCCTTCTCGACGATCGGCACCAGCTCGTCCACTGTGTACTTCTTGACGAACTCGCGCTTCTTGAAAGTGAACTTCGGTTGCGTCGGCTGCGGAACCGCCTTGATGGCCGAAGCAAGCATCTTCTTCTCAGTATCTGACATCGACGCGATGGCGTCGTTGCGGATGTTGCGCAGGAAGCCGTGAAAGCTGTTGCCTCCGCGATAGTTGGCGGCCTTGTGGAACCAATCGAGATACTCCTCGCGTTGCTTGGTCGTCCAGCCGGAGTTGACGCTGCGTAGCGACAGGGCGTACTCGATTTGTTCCTCTTGCGACGGCGCCTTGGCGAGCAACGCAAGCGTCTTCGTCAGGCCGCCTTCCGGTTGCAGATAGCAGACCAGCTTGCACAATTCGGCGTTCACTGCGCGATCCTTGCTCGGATACCATGCATTGATGCGTTTGCCGGCACGTTCCTTCCAAGCGGCTTCCGGAGCGCCGCCGCGAATAAAGACGAGCTGATACGCGCGCAGGTAATCGATCTTCTGTGCGTTTGACAGGCTCTTCCAGTCGACGCGCTCCAGCGCCTCGAGCATCTTCGGCTGCAGCGATTTGTCGTTGAGCCGCGCCAGGCCGATGATGGCGTGGGTCAGCGCGACCGGATTCTTCTCGGCGAGCGCCTTGTCCTTCCAGGTCGCCGGGTCCTGGAATTCGAGGACCGTGCGGGCGGCGTAGCGGAGGAAGCGATCGCTGTTGCTGAGGTACGGCCACGCTGTCTCGACGGCCTTCGGATCCCTCTTGCCGTAAAAGGTTTCGAGATGCTTGCGTTCGCCGCGCATGCCGGCGGCTTTCGTCGTATCCTTCGTCCCGTGCTCGATAGGCTTGACAGATTCCTTGCCGACGTAGGTCACGCGATACAGGCCAGACATGGTGCTGCGGCCGCCAATCGTGAAGTAAAGGGCACCGTCCTTTGGACTGACAACGGCATCGGTCAGCGGCAGCGGTGAACCGTTGAGGAACTCTTCCAACTCGCCGGCGTACGATGCGCCGTCTTCGGTGAGATGGCATGCGTAGAGTTTGCCGTAGCTCCAATCGCACAGGAACAGGGCGTTTTGGTACTTGGCAGGGAACTTGGCGCCATAGCCAAAGCAGACCCCCGTGGGGCTGCCGGGGCCGACATTGACGACGGGAGGCAGGTTATCGGGATGATACTCGTACATCTTTCCCGTGCCGCCGCGCCAGCCGAACTCGCTGCCCGGAACCGCATGGCAGACGCGCGTCGGGCGATACCAAGGCAAGCTCATGTCCCATTCCATGTCGGAGTCGTACGTGAACAGCTCGCCTTCATGGTTGAACGCTGCATCGAACTGATTGCGGTAACCAACCGAGATCAGCTCCCATTGCTTGCCGTCCTTGTCAGTCTTGTAGATGCAGCCGGCGGGGGCCTTGATACCGACGGCGTGCCCGCTGGCATCCCAGAGGCGCGGGGTCAAGAAATCCTCGCCCCAGATTGGCGGGACCGTGGTGCGATCAACCTTGATCGGTTTGGTGTGATTGCCGTGCAGGACGTAGAGCGACTTGCCATCGGGGCCAGGAATGACCGCGTGGGGGCCATGTTCGCCGCTCCCCTGGATTTCGCGCAGTAGCTCCTTCTTGTCGAGCACGTCGTCATTCTTCGACGAGGTGACGCGCCACAGGCCACGTGGCTGGACGTGCCGGCCTTCGTTGACGACGACATACAGGCTATCGAACGCCCAGCACAGGCCGTGCGCTTCGCCGATGTCGACGGGGAGCTGCTCGACCTTGGTGTCCTCGGCCTTGCCGCCGATCGCGGGGGGCGTGATGCGATAGAGCCGGCCGATGACGTCCTTCTTGCCGTTCTTGTTGTTGCCCTGGTCAGAGACGATCAGGCGTCCCTTGGGATCAACGGTGATGTTGACCCACGAGCCCTGCAACTCGCGCGGCACCGAGTAGAGCAGTTCGACCTTGAAGTCCTTCTTGACCTTGATCAGCTCGATCGGCGTGGCGGTCGCCTTCTTCGGCTTCCCCTTCTTTGTCCCCTGAGCCTCCGTGGGCTCATGACGGATTACGCCCAGAACAGCAATCAAGCAAATTCCAGCGACGACGATGCGCAATTTCGACACAGCAGAACTCCCGGGATAATCGTTAATTGGAGCGATCTTCGATCATGGTAAAGGAATTCGCACGCACATGCCAACCGAAATTCGCCGCGCAAGCGGCATGCGCGGCGACGTTCCAGTGGTATCCACGTGGGGCCAGGTTTCGGACTGGCCGAACAGATGGAGGCCTGGCCCCACGTGGTACCAGGTTTCTCTCATTTCACCGCAGCTCACAACGCAAAGGGGAATATCATGTACGGCAAACTACTTTCGTTTAAGACGCCCACAATCTTACTGGCTCTTTGTCTCGTCACGCTGGTGCCGGAAGTGTCGCAAGCATCCTGGATCCGCAGTCAGCCAATCTACGTGCGCAACAACACCACCCACACCATCTGGGTCGCGGCTCAGTACATGCCGCCCGGTTCGTGCGATTTCGTCACCAGCGGAATGTGGCAAATCGCACCGGGACAAACTGTTTTCGTCGCGTCCAACGTCAATCGCTGGATCTACTTCTACGCTCGCGATGACGCAGGCAACGTCTGGGACGGCAACGACACCCATGGCACCGTCAACGGCGAAAGGCTCGGAATGCGGCAATACGACACCACCATGTGCTTCGATCCGTGGACGATTACGTTTGGCGGTTGATTGGGAATTTCTCGGCCTGAAGGGCCGATTCTGTCAGCCCAGGCCGCA
>DASRSQ010000179.1:0-4154 GCA_035656475.1 Gemmataceae bacterium
GATTCAGAAAATGCGCGGCATCTACGACAAGAACGGCGTCGACTACCAGATGATCTACTACGGCGGCGCCGTCCACAGCTTCACCGTCCCCGGCGCCACCGCCAAGAACATTCCTGGCATTCGCTACGACGCCAACGCGGACCGGCGTTCGTGGGCCGCGATGAAGTCGCTGTTCGACGAGACGTTCAAGCAGAAATAATGTCGGAATATCCGGATCAGATCGGCCTCTTAGTACCTTGTGAGGAGGAATACTTAGGTATGCGCACGGGGCCGATCATGATCCCAATTCTCTACGGCGCACTCAAAGGAGATTGATCATGAGCTTTTCAGTCAAAGACAAGATCGCATTGGTAACCGGGGCGAATCGCGGCATTGGCAAGGCCATCGTCGAATCGTTGCTGAAGAATGGTGCAAAAAAGGTGTACGCCGCGGTCCGGAACCCGGACTCCGCTGCGGACCTTGTGAAATCATCCGGCGGCAAGGTGATGGCGATCGAGCTTGACCTGGCCAAACCGGCGACAATTGTGGCCGCTGCAAAAGCTGCGAAGTACGTGCAGCTGGTAGTGAACAACGCGGGGGTGTTGAAGAACGCCAGCCCCCTGGCCGCCGACGCGATTGACGCTCTCCAGTTCGAGATGAACGTGAACGTCTACGGTCTGATTCGCATGGCCCAGGCCTTCGCACCGGTGCTAGCCGCGAACGGCGGCGGGGCATTCGTGCAGCTAAACTCGGTCGTGTCGGTGAAGAATTTCTCTGACTTCGCCACGTATTCTGCGTCGAAAGCCGCCTCATATTCGATCACGCAGGGGCTGCGCGACAAGCTGAAGGCGCAAGGCACCCAGGTGGTGAGCGTCCACCCCGGCCCGATCGCAACCGACATGGCCGATGCTGCTGGATTGAGCGCTATCGCGGAGCCGGCGTCGCTGGTCGCGGACGGTATTGTCGCAGCACTGGCCAAGGACGAGTTTCACGTATTCCCCGACTCGATGGCGAAGAAATTCTGGTCCGCCTATCAAGGATTCGCCAAGTCAATCGTCGAGGCCGACCTCAGCGAGGGGTGATCCAACTCTACGTGGCGCAACGAAAATACCGAAGCCGGGTAGGCGCCCCTATCCGGCTTCCTATTGCAATATTGGGCATTGAACGCCGTAAGTGTTCGACAAGTGTTCCGACTTTCTTAGCTTGGTTTCTTCGGCGCCGGTCGCTTCGGACACGGATGCACGTACGGCTTCCTCCCCCACTCGCCGCGCGCTTCGTGGTCGGATTCGATATATTTCTTGTGCAACTCGACAACGGCGTCATCGCTCTTGTCGACATGCATGTCCAGCCAGTAGCCGTCGCCGTCCTTCTTGCAGACGCGAATGCCCGCGGCGAGTCGGCCGCGATGGTCGCCGCCGGCGCAATCGCCGGCGATGAGGGCCGCCATCAAGCGGTCGGCGAACGTGCCTTTCGTCTCCTCGTACGCCTTCGCCATCGCCGTGATCACTTCGCGGCCCGTCAGCGTGTTCCCCTGGCAGACGTAGAATCGGCCGCTCTGGCCGCCCCAGTAGAGGCTGCCTTTGCCAGCGCTGACCGGGTTCCGTTGAGCGCTGCGTCCCTTCATGTCGATGATGGCGAGTTGGCGGCCGCCGGGATTGGCATCGCCTTTCAGCAACTCGACGAACACCTCCTCCGGCAATTTTTTGTCGGCGAGCAGGTCGAGCGCCTTGCTGCCCCATTTCGGGACGCCGTAGTGTTGGGTACAGAACGCGCCGACGCCGGGACGGGCATGGACGACGACCTTGCCGACGGCGGGATACTTGCTGGCAACCGCGCCGCCGCACTGGCCGGTTTCGGGATCGATGGCGGCGATGGAAAAAGTGGCGATGATGTCTTTCGGCTCGTCCGGCGGTTGGCTGGCGTGGATCAACCAGGGAAGCGTCAGTGGCACCACCAGCCAGACGAGTCGGCGCGTCATTTCTTCTCCGGATTGGGTTCGCTCGGTCTGCGGAACTGTGTCGAGTTGAACCGGCGAACGACGATTGTGCCGTCGCCGCGCGGTGCCATGCCGTAGACCGCGAACTTGCCCGTGTTGATCTCGGTCAGATAGAGGGCCGTGTGGCCATTGAAGATCGTACCGGTCGTCATCATGAAATGCACGTCTTGTTTGGGCGGAATGTTGAATTCCTGAACGAGATCGACCTCGGCCCAGGGACGAATGACGCCGTTGTTGTGATCGACGTAGGACCCAAGCAATTTGCCCGCCCGATAGTCGAGAATCCAGATGCCGTCGGCCGTGAAGTTGGGGCCGAGCAGGATCTGCCCGGTGCACATGATGTAATCCTGGGTGCGATCGTTGAACGCGAACGCCGGCTTCGATTCGGTGGCGCGATGCCAGATCAACATGCCCGCCACGCCAAGCGTCAAACCGATGGCGAGCCACAGCAAGCGACGTCCCCAGACCTTCATGGCGCATCCCTCCAACCGGATTTCGCAGCGCGAGGGAATATAGCAGGCGTCCGACCGTAAGCAAGGCGAGTCGTGTTGTGGCAATCGGTGGGGTGCGCAAAAGAGGAAGGATACGCGCGGTGCGGCAATCCGCTACTTCGCCGTCATCGCGCAGAACCAGATGCGGGGGATGCCGTGCATGGTGGTGCCGAGCTTTTTCTTGACCTTGCCGCGGAAGATGTCGAGCGTTTTCGGAGAGATGCCGAGCTCCTTGGCGATCTGGGCCTGCGGAATACCCATGGCGATGCGTTCCGCGGTCTGTCGTTCTCGCGGCGTCAGGCTGTCCACCAGCTTCCGGGCGGCGGCGGGGTCCATCTGAAATGGGTTATTGAATGATTTCTTTTTCGCGCTGGTCTTGGCCATTGTCGGTTCCTCGTGCGGAATGCGTGATCCGGAAGCCTAGGACCCTGACTCAGTATATTGTACTACTTCAGTACAAGGCGGCGGAAGGATTTCACACGCCATTCGTGTCTTGGTTGGAGGTTGTTCCGTTCGACATGTTCGGTTAGCATTCGGCGAAAGATTTGCTTTCAACACGACAAGTATCCCACGCCGACCTTCGGCGTCGATGCACAAATCGTGTTGCTCGTTTATGACATTGTCAGCGTTTTACGTTGACCGGATGTATCAATCGCGCTTCGCGCGATGATTCTGGAGCGAAGCGGAAACCGCAGCCCATGCGGCGAGATGGTGCGAGCGGGCGAATTAAGTAGTTGACAGGCGTTTCCGAGGCGTGATAATATCCAACGACTGCCGCACACGCTCAACCTACCCCAAGCGGCGAATCCTGCCTCGGATCCAGTTCACCAGGAGATGCACATGCCTGGTTTGCGAAGCGCCTCAATCCTCGCGATCATTCTCTGCGCGTCGGTCTGCTCGGCTCAGGAGAAATCCCTACGGCAAATCATTGACACCGAGATCAAGGCCGGCTGGCAGAAGGAGAAGATCACTCCCTCGCCTCGCTCCACCGACTCCGTCTTCCTGCGCCGCGTCTATCTCGACCTCATCGGCGTTGTCCCCAGTTACGACGAAACCACGGCTTTTCTCAAGGACAGCGACCTCAAGAAGCGCGAGAAGGTGATCGACAAGCTGCTTGCCGATCCGCGTTTTGCCAAGGAGCAAGCCCACCTGTGGGACCTCGTGCTCTTCGGCCGGCATCCGCAGAACATTTTCGAAACACGCAAGCGCGACAACTTCACGAAGTGGCTCGCCGAGCAGTTCGCGAAGAATGTGCCCTACGACCGCCTCGTCGCCAAGATGTTGACGGCCGAGGAAGAGGGCTCGCAGATGTTCTACGTGCAATATCGTAACGCCCCCGAGGAAGCGGCGACCGCCGTGTCGCGCGTCTTTCTCGGCACGCAGCTGCAATGTGCCCGCTGCCACGATCATCCATTCGAGACCTGGACGCAGAAAGATTTCTTCGGCATGACCGGCTTTTTCGTCCGTCTCGTGGTCGTCGATGACGGCGGCGGCGAGGGCAAGAAAAAATACCGCATCGCCGAGAAGAGCACCGGGGACGTTCTCTTCGCCGGTTCCGTCAAAGAACTCAAGCCTGGCATGAAGGGCGATCCCGTCAAGCCGCGCTTCCTCGGCACCAAGATCGATCTGAAGGAACCCGATGCGCCCAAGGGCTTCAAGGAGCCGACGTTCAAGGGCAAGGGCGAGCT
>DASRSQ010000180.1:0-8592 GCA_035656475.1 Gemmataceae bacterium
GCGAGACAAGATTGGCGGATGCGCCTGTTCGGCGCTTACCTGCACTCCGGTTCGCCGTTGGCCGCTACCCAAAGCATGTAGGCAACGCGCTGCCGAAGCAGCTTGTCGCGGGACTCAACCTTCTGCAGATGGGCGCGGTAATGCGAATAGATCAGTGCCACGGACATTACCGAAAAGGCACAGACGATCATACTCATGGAGAGCAACTCGAGGACGGGATTCCTCTTTTCTGTTCCGCATCAAATCTAGCTTGCGAATTTTCCAAAGGCAACTCAAAGAATCGCGATCTCAGGCATCCCCCGATTGCACAAGCCCGACGCGTGAGGAGCGAGCGAGGTTCGCGCCAGGCGATGCCCGCGCACCGACGCTGGCCACCTCTGACGCCATACCTTGCCAACGCGCCACTCAATAGCCATTGGCCACCTGTGATCACGATCTCCTTGGGCTAAGTTTGCTGTCACGCGCCGTTACGACGATGGAGCTTTTCGAGTTCTTTGCGCAGCCGTTCGTTTTCCTCGGCGAGGGCGGCACTGTGCCGCTCGGCTTGATCAGCGCGTTGTTGTGCCTCGTCGGCCCGTTCATCCGCCGTCTTGAGCCAGGACTTCGTCGCCGGATCGTAGAGTCGCAACGTGTCGCCATTACGCTCCAGGTGGAGCCCGAAAACCTGGCTCGGCATGCGACCATCCACTAAGGTGATCGGCACATATTCCCCTTTGCGCAGGCGATATCCACGCAGTCGATCAGGCTTGAGATAGTCGCCGAACGGGTCGAACAGAAAGTACTCCTTGACCTTGAGCACATCGCGGTAGAGGGCGAATTTGGTGTCCGTGTCTTCCTTGCGCGTCGATTTGGAGGTGACCTCAATAATCGCGTTCGGAGTCTTTCCTTCTTCCCATGTCAAATAATAGAGGCGTTTTTTCTTCTCCACGCCTTTGACAACAAACACATCAGGCGATACGTGCTTGCGTTTGTTGTCGCGAACGTAATACATCAGCAAGTTGCTGGAGACGTATACCATTGGGTCATCGGCAAACCAGTCGTCCAGCACCTGGCGTGTGGCGACCATCTGGGCAAAATGAAAATCAGTCTCGGCCATGGGCTTCCCGTCCGAGGTGGGATACTCGATCGGCCGTTGTTTTTTCGTCCTTAGCGTGGCCACAGATTTGCTCCATGAGTCCCAATGCGCACATTTCGTCCAGCCGGCCAACGTTTCTTGCAACGTTTTGTGTCTCCCGCGTGCGATAGAGGATACCGTATTAACTCGAAGAAGCGTCCGACCCGTCGGCAGGCGAAGCTGCCTCCGCTACTGAAGGCACGTTCGGAATCAGGTGTCCATACACGGGATGTGGAACAAAGAATCCTGACAGACGGCGACAGAAGGTCAAAAGCTGGTCCAGGCCTGGTTCACGCCAAACAAATCGATGAATGCGATGGCACTGGTCTCCCACTCTTCCAGTGAGATCCAACCATTCCCCATCATCGACTACGAAATTGCCTGGGGGAGTGTATTGTTCGGGTAATTCCCAGAAACGAGCTTGTTTGACGAAGTTCAAGAACGTTCGCCATTGGCCTTTACGTAGCGCCTGAGGACCAATGTCGAGGTCATGTCCAGGAGTGCGTTGAGATGCCAAGTACCATCCTCTACGTCTTTTTCCGTATAGGTGCATGCTAAATCGATAGCCGAACGCGTCGGTAGCAACCAGGTGAAATCCGGCTTCCGCGCCTTCAGGGAGGTTGAGCATGACTTTGTTCCGCGTGGCTCAAGGAGTCCTGAAAGGCTACTGAGGTTCACCTTTCCGCCCAGGCTTCGCCTGCCTTCGCTGCGACTTGCGTCCCGGTCGATAGCCGCGCTTCTCCGTTGGCATCGCATGCACATAGTCGCTGGCCTGGTCCATACGCGCCTTTAACGCCTCCTTCGGCGGCTGCGCTGGAATTAACGCATCGCACCCACCGCCGATGAGATCGCTGCGGCCCGCGTCGAGCAATGCCTTCCGCACCTCAAAATAATTCTCCGGCTTGAAGAACTGCAACAACGCTCGCTGCATCTTGCGGTCGCGCAGGTTGCGGGTGATGTAGACCTCTTGCTTCGTGAAGGGGTCGATGCCGGTGTAGTACATGCAGGTCGCGATGTCGAATGGGGCCGGGATGAAGTCCTGCACCTGGTCGGGGCGGTAGCCGTTGCGCTTCAGGAATAGCGCGAGATCGATCATCGCATGGACGTCGCTGCCAGGATGGCTGGCGATGTAATAGGGGACGATGTATTGCTTCGGCTTCCCCGCCTTTTGCGACGCCTTCTTGAACTCGCGCGCGAAGCCCTCGAAGTTGACGTTGCGTGGCTTCTTCATCAGGTCGAGCACGTGAGCATCCGTGTGCTCCGGCGCGACCTTGAGATGGCCGCCGACGTGATGGCTCGCGAGTTCCTTGAGGTATTCCGGCGAAAGCTGCGCGATGTCCATGCGGATGCCGGACGCGACGAAGACCTGGCGGATGCCGGGCTCGGTGCGAGCGCGTTTCATCAGCTCGATGAGCGGGCCATGATCGGTGCCAAGCAGCTTGCAGATGGACGGATGCACGCACGAAAGGCGTTTGCACTTCGCCTCGACCTCGGGGCGCGTGCAGCGCATCTGATACATGTTCGCGGTCGGCCCGCCGATGTCGCTAATGACGCCTTTGAAGTCAGGATCGGCCGCAAGGCCGCGGACTTCGCGCAGGATGGAGTCTTGCGAGCGCCACTGGATCGTGCGGCCTTGGTGCGTCGTGATCGAGCAGAAGGTGCAGCCGCCGAAACAGCCGCGCATGATCGTGACCGAATCCTTGATCATCTCGAACGCGGGGATCGGCTCTTTGTACGACGGATGCGGCCGGCGCGTGTACGGCAAATCGTAGATCGCATCCATCGCGTCTTCGCCGATCGGCAACGGCGGCGGCGTGACCACGACGGCCTGGCGATCGTGGAATTGCACCAGCGTCTTCGCGTTGAACGGGCTGGTGTTGACGTGGATCAGACGCGTCGCCTCCACGAAGGCTCGCTTGTCGGCACGAACGTCTTCGAAGGAGGGAATGATTGCCGCTTGCGGCGTAGCAGTCGGCGCAACCTCTGCTACGCCGCAAGCGGCTTCTCTTGCCCCCATCACGTAGGCAATGCCGCGCATATCGCGCAAATCGCGCACCGTCTGTCCCGCCGCGAGGCGGCGCGCGATCTCGACGATCGCGTGTTCTCCCATGCCGTAGACCAAAAGGTCGGCCTTGGCGTCAAGCAGGATCGAGCGTTTGACGGTGTCGGACCAGTAGTCGTAATGCGCGAGCCGGCGCAGCGATGCTTCGACGCCGCCGGCGATGATCGGGACACCGGGAAACGCCTCGCGCGCCCGATGGCAGTAGGAGAGCGTGGCCCGATCGGGCCGCAGGCCGATGCGGCCGCCGGGAGAGTACGCGTCGTCGTTGCGGACCTTCTTGTTGGCGGTGTAATGATTGATCATCGAGTCCATGTTGCCGGCGCTGATCGCGTAGAACAGCCGCGGCCGACCGAATTGCCGCCAGGGCTCGCACGAATGCCAGTCGGGCTGGCTCAGCATGGCAACGCGAAAGCCGGCTTGCTCGAGAACGCGATGCAGAATCGCCATCGCAAAGCTGGGATGATCGACGTAGGCATCGCCCGTGACAAAGACGACATCGACGGCGTCCCAGCCGCGTGCCTCCATCTCGGCGCGCGTCATCGGCGCAAGAGCGCGTGCCC
Organism: Gemmataceae bacterium; assembly: GCA_035656475.1. Taxonomy (GTDB): domain Bacteria; phylum Planctomycetota; class Planctomycetia; order Gemmatales; family Gemmataceae; genus SIAQ01. The sequence continues at coordinate 3,737 of DASRSQ010000180.1, forward strand.
GGGGCGGGGATTGATGGGGTGACCCCACGACTGGCAACATTATCCGGTCAACTTTGGAACTCGAAGACATGCGGTGATTATACCGGCATTCGCCAACACTGCGGGGAATTGCGATCACGCCGGCGCCGCGAGGATGCCGCCCACGACCTGCACAAACTGCTGCCATTCCTCGCGTCCCTTGGCCAGCGCTTTCGTTCCCGAACGCGTCAAATGATAGATGCGGCGTCGCGCGCCGCGCCGTCCTTTCGTCTCCTCCTCCCACTCGGCCGCGATCGTGCCGGCGTTTTCGAGGCGGTAGAGAGCAGGATACAGCGATCCCTCCTTGAGTTTGAGGGCGCCGCAGCCGGCCTCTTCGAGTCGGCGCAGGATCTCCAGGCCATGTGCTTCGCCGCGTTCGAGTGCCGAAAGGATCATGGTTTCGAGATGACCACGCAGTTGGTCGCCGGAGATATCAGCCATGGATGCGCATCCCCTGGTCGACGGGCAGGACCGCCCATTCGCGGAATTGCTGCAAGCGACGGTTCGCGCTCGGAGCGAGGTAAAACATCAACGCCAACATCGCGGCGCCAAAGACGATTGCCGCCGGCAAAAGCGACCAGCGAATCGACTCCTCCAACACCAGGCTCGGCAACAAGATCGCGCCGGCGTACAGGAGATCGCCGCCGATGCAGATGGCCGCCAGCTTCAGCTTCGATCGCCGGTTCGACTCGAAAAGCACGCGTCGAATCAGGTCGAGCAGCACGTGAAAGGCAATCGCCATCGTCGCCATTCCGGCCAGGATCGCGCCGCAGAACTGCAACATGGTCGGCGACCATTCGCTCGGCCGGCCACAGTCGAACAGGGCAAGGAGCAAGAACGCGCCAGTCGCGAGCAAGACGGCAACGGCGCCGCGGCAGGCGCGCGTGAAGGTCGATTTGCCAGGTGCGAAAATCAGGTTTTCCGACCAGCGTGTCAGTGCGTCGGTGGCGGGGACTGCTTGCTCGAGCGTGTATGCCAGTTCGACAGGATCGCCGAAGCGCTGCGTGGTTCGCGCGAGCGCCGCAGCCTCGTCGCCCGTTTTTGCTTCTTCTTCGAAAACTGCGGTCAGATGAGCGAGCAACTCCTCGCGCATCTCCTGCTTGCGCTGGCTGCTCGCCTGTAGCGGGCGGACCGCTCGTTCCACGAGAACCTTCAATTGCGTCAATGTGGCTTCGTTCATGGCCATCGCTCCAAGATTTGTGTCTGGCTTTATATTTAGTCTGTCTAGACTAATGTGTCAATCGAAAACCCGACAATTCACGCGCGCATTGCCAAAGTTCGCAATCGTGCGAGAATGAGAAGACAACCGTTAGTCAAGGTCCGTTGTTCAGAAGCTCCATTGGGGGGGCCTCTCCCCCGCCCAGATGGGCATCTACTCTGCGGACCACGTAAAATCCATCGTTTTTGGCGAATCGACATGCCCACGACCTCGTGGTCATCTACTCGCCTGGTGAGATTCGCTCGTGGAGTTGTCAATGCCGACCGATTTCGCTTCTCTCGTGGAATCTTCCGATGCTAGCATCTACGAATTGCACACGCACGGTGCCGGCCCGGCGGGCAGCTTGCCGCTCACGCCCGAGATGCTGCGTGAAGCGCCGTCGGGCGACATCTTCGGCATGACGCAGGACGTCGGCATGGGCTGGAACCCGGCCGCGCTCAACGGGCAGGAGTTCCTCATCCTGAGTACGCAAGGCGGCATTCGCGCCCCGGACGGCTCGCCGATCGCGCTCGGCTATCACACCGGGCACTGGGAAGTCGGCCTGCTCATGAAGGCGGCGGCCGAGGAGCTGCGCTCGCTCAACGCGGTCCCGTTTGCCGGCTACGTCACCGATCCATGCGACGGCCGGACGCAAGGCACCGTCGGCATGATGGACAGCTTGCCGTATCGCAACGACGCGGCCATGGTGCTACGCCGACTTATTCGCTCGCTGCCGACGCGCAAAGGCGTGCTTGGCGTCGCCACGTGTGACAAGGGCCTGCCTGCGATGATGATGGCGCTGGCTGCGATGCGCGATCTGCCTTGCGTTCTCGTTCCCGGCGGCGTCACGTTGCCGCCGACGCAAGGGGAGGACGCCGGAAAGGTGCAATCGATCGGCGCCCGCTTCGCCCATGGCGAGCTGACGCTCGAACAGGCCGCCGAACTGGGTTGCCGCGCCTGCGGCAGCCCCGGCGGCGGTTGCCAGTTCCTCGGCACGGCGGCAACGTCGCAGGTCGTTGCGGAGGCGCTCGGGCTCAGCTTACCGCATTCCGCGCTTGCGCCATCGGGACAGCCGATCTGGCTCGACATGGCACGGCGTTCGGCACGGGCGCTCGTCGAGCTGTATAAGAAGAATCTCGCAACGGGGAAAATCCTTACCGATGCCGCGTTCCGCAATGCTATGACCGTGCACGCGGCATGCGGCGGCTCGACCAATTTGCTGCTGCACATTCCCGCGGTGGCACACAGCGCGGGACGCCGCCGGCCGACGGTTGAGGATTGGCAAGCGGTCAACGCCAAGGTGCCGCGGCTCGTCGATTGCTTGCCAAACGGACCGACCGGCCATCCGACGGTGCGTGTCTTCCTCGCCGGCGGCGTTCCCGAAGTGATGCTGCATCTGCGTCAACTCGGTCTGCTGGATGAATCGGTCATCACCGTCGCCGGCGAGCCGCTGGGCCGATTGCTCGACTGGTGGCAGACCTCCGAACGCCGCAAGCGGGTACGGGAAATCCTCTATCAGCACGATCGCGTCAATCCGGACGACGTGATCATGAACCCCGTCCGGGCGCGCGAACGCGGCCTGACCTCGACCGTTACCTTCCCGCGCGGCAATATCGCCCCGGAAGGCTCCGTCATCAAGAGCACCGCGATCGATCCGAGCGTCGTCGACGCGGACGGCGTCTATCGCAAGATCGGCCCCGCCCGCGTGTTCCTGACCGAGCGTGCCGCCATCCATGCGATCAAGAGCAACGAGGCTGACCGCCTGAAGCCGGGGGACATCCTGGTGCTGATTTGCCGCGGCCCGATGGGCGCTGGCATGGAAGAGATTTACCAGATCACGTCGGCGCTCAAACATCTCAGCTTCGGCAAGCAGATCGCCGTCATCACCGACGCCCGCTTTTCCGGCGTCTCGACCGGCGCGTGCATCGGCCACGTCGGCCCCGAGGCCCTCGCGGGCGGCCCGATTGGCAAGGTCCGCGATGGCGATCGCATTCAGATCATCGTCGATCGCAACAAGCTCGTCGGCTCCATCGATCTGCTCGGCACCGACGGCAGCGTCGCCGCTGGCACGCCCTTGCTTGCCGAGCGGCCGCTGCGTTCCGACCTCGCGCCCGATCCGAGTTTGCCGGAGGACACGCGATTGTGGGCGGCACTGCAGCGCGTCGGCGGCGGCACTTGGGGCGGTTGCGTGTATGACGCCGAGGCGATCGAGCAGGCCTTGAGAAGGGGATAAGCCTACAACGCTTCACTTATCCTCAATCCCTCGGTGTCTGCCCATTGCTGAACAATTGACTGCTCGCGGTCCGTCGGCATCCGATTGCACTTGCCTCGCATCTGGCAAATGGTCTTGCTCGACAAATCCACCTCGATGGTGAGGGCCCGGTATTGGTCGCGATGATTCTCGATCTGCATGGACCAGATCGAGGTACGACGCTGAATGCAATCCTCGCCGTAACTTGCCACGCAATGTCGCATCGCCTGGCCTTCGAGGTGGAGGGCACGCGTCGACAGGAGTTCACGGATCGTCCAGACGCGCATGTTGCCGAGCGCTCTGCATCCCTCGATGAGTCGGAAATCGCAAATTGGCGAGTGCCGCCAAACGATGCTGGGCTGGCTCTCTTCTTTGCGGAGCCGTTCGTGCCAGTCGTGGACCTGGCGCAGCAGCGACGCGGCGCTGCGTCCCTTCATCATGTACTGCGGCTGCGGCGGCGGGATCTTGCCGAACGCGCCCGTCGCCGTGATCCCCTCGCGCCATTCGAAGCGCTGGTGCTGCAGGAAATCCACGACGGGACCGATCTGGTCGCTGTCCAGCGGATGGTTGACGAAGAAGATCAGCACGCTTTCCCAGAAGTCCTCGTTCTCGAGAACTTTGCCGAGACGCGTGCCGACAACGGCGGCAGCGAGGCGTTTGCTGCCGCCGAGGCCGCGGACCTGGGCCCAGCGAATCGCTTGCACGGCCGTCAGATGATGCGGCGCCTGGCTGAACCAGTGGACCATCGCCCGGGTGAGCGAAATCGGCAGCCTGGCCGTGCGGATGTTCTCGCCGCGCCCCAGATGCTTGTACCACTCCTGCTGCCGCAACTGTGTGCGCGGCGATGAATCGAGCCAAACCGACGTCATGAACCTCGGCACCGGACAGCGCGCCAGCAGATGCTGTGCAAGCGACGAGAACAGCGGCCAGACATTCTGGCGTGCCGGGTGCCAGAGTTCGATGTTGCGAATCCAGTCGCCATGGTGCAGGGCGAGGTCGAGCAGCCCGGCGTTGACGATGGCGCGATTATCCTTGGCGCGGTCCGATGGATGCAGCAGGTTCGTGTACGCTTGCACGTGCCAGAGCAAGCGCTCGTAGGCCGGCAACGCATCGCGGTGCCGGGCGGCCAGCCGTCGGGCCGCGTGGATCCATTGGTCGAGTTGCTGTTTGGCCGTCTGACGAAAGAGTCCGTCTCTGCGCATGATGTACGCTCCCATGCCATCGCGCGTGGGCGAGATGGAAATAGGTTGATGGAATCGACGCCATGAGGCGGCGATTACCAGCGTTCAGCGCAGATGCGGATGAGTTGATTCATGGGTGACCGACTTGAGCTATTGAACTGTGTATAAAACTGGCTCATCCGGGTTTCTTGTGGGTGATTTTCTCCGA
>DASRSQ010000181.1:0-8471 GCA_035656475.1 Gemmataceae bacterium
TTGCTTCTGCAATCTCCTGCGCAAAGCCGACGTCTATGACCTGACCCGCGACGGCGTGCCACTGTTGATGAAGGCGATCACGAATGCATGCTTCAGTCGCACTCAGCGAGCGAAGGCGACGCTGAGCTTGCATGTGCCAGGGATCGATCCGGCCGATGATTCCGCGAGCGAACCCGCGAAGGTGGTCCTGCACGCGGAGCTGGAGCAAGCGATCGCGACGGCCCTGGCGGAGTTGCCCGACATGCAGCGTGCTGCCATTGAGCTGAAGGGGCTCGGCCATTCGCTGCGAGAGATCGCCGACATCCTGGACGTGAGCAGCGCAAATGCGGGCGTGCTGATTCATCGCGGCCGGCAGGCGCTGGCGCAACGTTTGGCGCCTTATCTGGAGAGCAATGCGGATGAGCGAAAAGCCAAATGAAATCGATGCTCTCGTGCAGGCACATCTGACGAAGCAGGCTGCGCAAGTCGACGGCGCCGCCGGCCTGGCGCGTGTGCAGGCCGTGATGCGGAAGCCTGCCGTGTCGCGCTGGCGGCGTCTGCTGCGGCCCATTCTCGCGGGCAGCATCGCGGCGGCGATCGTCCTCGCCTTCTTCGGCGGCCGCTATCTCGGGCCCACCAGCGTCAGCGCCCGCGAGCTCGTCGCCGAGGTCAAGCGCGTGCATAACCAGCCGCTGGCACGCTGCTATCTGGTCGAGATGAAGCGCCAGCCCGAGAGCGATGAAGGAAAGTCGGCCCGCCAGGTACGCCTGTGGACGCGTGGCGACCGCTTTTGGATCGAGATGCGGCACTCCGAAACCTCGCCTCCCTTCGTCTGGGGCCGCGGCGACGATGGCACGCTCTGGGCCGTCCTCGATGCGAACCGCGGCGTGCGGGCCCCCATCGACCAGACGCCGAAGCCGTTGCAACGTCTGGCGGATCTTTACACGCTCAATGTCGACACGTTGCTCGACGAGCTTTTGCGTGACTGCACGATTGCCGAGGAGCCGAGCGATGGCTCGTTGACACGCATCGTCACCGCAGAGCCGAGCACGAAGCGCATGCGTCTCTGGCTCGAGAAGGCGACACTCGAAATCGACGTGGAGGCCAAGGTGCTGCGCCGCATGGTGCTCGAACGCAACATCCTCGGCGGACGTCAGGCCACCGTCACCTTCACGCTGATCGAGACGGGCCCGGACAGCGACGCTGACTATCGTCTCGAAGGGCATCTCGCCAAGCCGATGCGAGTTTACGAGGGGAAGATTGAGCCGCGCGTGAAGCTGGAGTTGGTCGCGCGCTGGTTCGGCGTTCGCAAGGACACGCCAGTTCGTCGCGAGGCGGTCAAGGACATCGACGGCAAGGTTCAAACGCCGCTCGATATGGGAGACAAGAAGGCGGCGGTGTTGTTCTTTTTGTTGCCTGATTGTCCGATTTCGAATTCGTATGCACCCGAGATCAAGCGGATCTGTGCTGAGTATGAAGCGAAGAAGATTGCAACGTACATCGTGCACGCCGACCCGGACGTTACGCCCGAACAGGCACGCAAGCACGCCGTGGAGCATGGTTTCAAGTGCCCGGTGCTGCTCGATCCGACGCATGTGCTGGTGACGGCAACCGGCGCAACGATCGCGCCGGAGGTTGCGATGGTCGGCCCGGACCGCAAGGTCCTCTATCGCGGCCGCATTGACGACTGGTACGCCGGCTATGGCAAACGCCGGGTGGCGCCGACGCAGCGCGATCTACGCAACGCGCTCGACGCGATCCTCGCGGGCAAGGCCGTCGAGACATCGCGGACCGAGGCGATCGGCTGTTTCCTGCCCGAGGCCAAGAAGTAAATTCGTAGTGCGCATCCGTTCCGAGCCGCGCCCGTCAGGAAGCGGTCAGAATCTCAAGCGGCGAACGAATGCCATGGATGCTGGCCGCTTCCTGACGGCGCGGCTCGGCACGGATTCTGTTTGCGGAGTATCGAGATAATCCCATGAAAACACTTCGCCTCTCGCTGACATGTCTGCTCTGCTTGTGCAGCACCTCGGTCGCTCAGGACAAGTCGGTCTATCCCAAGCCGGATCCGGGCCCCAGCGCGGTGACGTCGGTCACCTTCGACTGGAAGGATGGTTCCCGAGATCGCGTCGTGCCAGTGCGACTCTATTACCCGAAGGATTTCGCCAGGCCCGCGCCGATCATTGTCTTCTCGCATGGCACCGGCGGCTCGCGCGACACCTATGCTTATCTCGGCAAGTTCTGGGCCAGCCATGGCTATGTCGTCGTCCATCCGCAACACGCGGGCAGCGACACCAAGGCATTCGTCGGCAAGGCCAACTTGCTCGAAGCGATGAAGAAAGCCATCGGCGATCCGCGTAATGCCATCGAACGTCCCAAGGACGTCGCCTTCGTGCTCGATCAGCTCACGAAGATGTGCAAAGATGACACCAAGTTTCGCGGCAAGCTCAACCTCGACGCGGTCGGCCTCGCCGGCCATTCGTTCGGCGCTCACACGACGCTCGTCGCTGCAGGTCAAAAGATGGCGAGTCTGCATGTGCATGACAAGCGCATCAAGGCAATCGTGCCGATGTCCGCGCCGGTGCCGAAACTGAATGTCGATCGCGCATTCGCGGGGATGAAGGTCCCGATGCTCTTGATGAGCGGGACGCTGGACGACAGCCCGCTTGGCGACACCAGGGCCAAGGAACGCCGCGTTCCTTTTGACAAGGTGTCTGGCGTCGACAAATACTTCATTAACTTCGAAGGTGGCGACCACATGATCTTCTCCGGCCGCCTCGCCGCCAAGGGAGAACGTGCAAGGGATGCCGAGTTCCAGCGTGCGATCAAGGAGACGACGCTGGCCTTCTGGGACGCGTACCTGAAGTCCGACGCCCAGGCGTCGCCGTGGTTGCGAGACAGGATGAAGTCGCATCTTGGCAAGCTCGCCGCAGTTGAATTGAAGCTGAATCGCTGATGAGCCGCGACCGTGAGGGAGCGCACCCGCATCCGTAAACAGCCAACTCGTCCAACTCAGTAAAAGGAAACATCATGAAACAAACGATTGTCATGCTCCTGCTGTTCGCGACCGCATCGGTCGTCGGTGCGCAGGAGACGAAGACGCCGACGTTTAACAAGGACGTCGCGCCGATTCTGTTCAACCAGTGCGCGAGCTGCCATCGTCCCGGCGAGGCGGCGCCGTTTCCGCTGCTGAACTATCAGGATGCCAAGAAGCGCGCCAGGCTCATCGCAAAGGTGACGCAGTCGAAGCAGATGCCGCCGTGGAAGGCGGCCAATGGCGACGTCGCGTTTCGCAATGAACGTCGCCTCAGCGACGCCGAGATTGGGACGTTGCAGCAATGGTTCGCTGCCGGGGCGCCCGAAGGCAATGCCAAGGATCTGCCGCCCGCCCCGACGTTTGTCGGCGATTGGCCGCTCGGCAAGCCGGATCTCGTCGTCAAGATGCCGAAGGCGTATCGCGTGCCGGCCGAGGGACGCGACATTTATCGCAACTTTGCAGTCGCGCTCAGTCTGAAGGAGGACAAGTGGGTCCGCGCCGTCGACTTCCGCCCGAGCGCGCCGTCGGTCGTGCACCACTCGCTCTTCTTCCTCGATACCACGGGCACCGCCGCCAAGAAAGAACGTGACAGCGGTGAAGTCGGCAGCAAAGGCGGCATGAGCGGGCTCAGTAACCTGTTCACCAAGGGCAAAGGCGGCCTCGGTGCGCTCGGCGGGCTCGGCGGATTGGGGGGCGCGCAATCGACCCCAGGCCTCGGCGGTTGGGCGCTCGGCGCCCAGGCTCGCGCGCTGCCCGATGGTCTCGCCTATCGCGTCCCCAAGGGCTCTGATCTCATTCTCTCCACGCACTTCCATCCGTCAGGCAAAGCCGAGGATGAAGCGTCGACGATCGCCCTCTACTTCACCGACAAGGCGCCCACGCAACGCTTCACCGGCTTGCAAATCCCCATGGCCTTCGGCATCGCCGCCGGCATCAACATTCCGCCCGGCAAGAAAGACTACGCCATCGAGGATTCGTTCGTCCTCCCCGTCGACGTCAAAGGCTTCGGCATCAGCGCCCACGCCCACTACATCGGCAAGGAAATGAAGATGACCGCGACGCTCCCGGACGGCAAGGTCAAGACGCTGCTGCACATCCCCGACTGGGACTTCGGCTGGCAGGAACAGTATCAATTCAAGGACTTCTACACGTTACCCAAGGGGACGAAGCTGCACGTGCGGATCACGTACGACAATTCGGCGGAGAATCCGAACAACCCGACAAGCCCGCCGCGGCGCGTGCGCTGGGGCAAGGAATCGACTGACGAGATGGGCAGCATCACGCTACAAGTCGTCGCTGCCCAGGAATCCGATTTCCCTCGCCTGCAAGAGGGCTATCGCAAGCACATGCGCGATGGATTGCTGAAGAAGCTCGGCAACGGCGCGAACTGACGGTCGCTCGTCCAACACTCCTCGTTCCCACGCTCCGCGTGGGAACGCACTGCATCGCGACGCTCCCGCGTTGCGCACTAGTTATCATGCGGAGACATTGTCGCACTTCCACTGACGTAAGATCTTGGCCGCGCGCGAGATTCTGCCGGCACCGCAGGAGCGGTGCGAAGAAATCCGTTCCCACGCAGAGCGTGGGAACGAGGAGTTTACGACGAAATGCGAAATCCCTCTGGCAAATCAGGCAACGGATCTTTCGCGAGGATCAAATCGATCACCCAGCAACCGCGGACGTGCTTGAACTTGGCCCGGCAATGGCGCAGAATCTCCTGCGAGGTGCAGCCGGCTTCCTCCAGAGCATCCGCAAGCGCGGGCATATCGGAAAACTCGTCGCGCTCGTACATTGATGTCGCCAGTTCCACGACCTTTTTGGTGCGATGTTTCTTGTCGAGCTCAACGCAACGGACGCCTTCTTGCGCCAGTTTCGCGCGGTCAAAATTGATTCTCTCCGGTCGCAGGCGGGATGGGCTGCCGGCAATCTCGCGCAGCAGGTCCGCCATCTTCGCGAGAATCTCGTTCATCCGCTTGTCGTCCCCGCCGCTCATGATTTCTGCGACGCGCCCGCAGCCCTGAAATTCGTCATCGTTGAACGCATACGGAATCCCTCCCTCCTTGCAATTCCGGGCGGCGTCGAATGCCTCCATCAACTCTTTCTCCGTGCAGCGATTCTCGGCACGATCCATCAGGCGTTCAAGGAATCGACGGCTGCGCCGGTCGCGGCGATTGACTTCGAGCCTGCTCAGACAGTGATACGTGTAGAGCAAATAGCTGCGCCGGGTGATCCCGCGATGCCCGATCATCTCGTCCGGCGTTTTCGCCGCGAACCATTCCTTCTCTTCGCGAACGAGAGGATGCACGAACCCCGGGACCTGATGCTCTTCGAGAGCGCCGCGTCCGCGCAGGTAGTCTTGCAGTTCGACGTTGTTCGTGCGCAGGGCCATCGATAGCGCGCTGAACACGCTGCCATCATTGTTCGCTGCCTCCGTCGGCGCACCGCGTTCCACGAGGAGACGCACGAGGTCATTCTGCTTGCCCAGGATCACGTTTCTCAAGATCGGGCAGTAGCTCGGCCAGCCACGCGGGCTTTTCGGATTAACGCTCCACGCAATCTCGGCACCGTTCTCGACAAGCCAGCGCACTGTGTTCCATTGTTTCGCTTGCGCGGCGCTTTCGATCGGCCGACTAAGCCTTCCGGCAGCGTTGAGGTTGAATCCGCACTGCGCGAAGGCGGCCAACCCGTCCGTCCATCCCGACTGGGCAGCTTCATTGACACGGTCCTGCGCGAACTCGCTTGACACGAAATGTGGCGCCTGACCGAGCAGGCTGCGTAACGCTTGCAAGTCCCTCTGCTCCATCGCGAGGCTTGCCGGGGCATTGAAATAACTCGGATCGTCGCGAAGCTCCACGGGGAACTCGGGCAGCTCCACGGGAAACTTGCCGCCGCGCGAACGGAGATAGGCAATGACGTCGTCCCGACTCCAACCATGCGCACGCGATAGCGGGGTGGTCCATTCACCACTCAGCTCTACAAGGGCATTGATCGGTGCGCCGCCCTCCACGAGAAACTGGACCATGCGCAGCGGCATCTCATTGGCGTCGAAGTTCAGCGCCGAACAATAGGCAACGCCTTTTTCGGTGGTGCGATCGAGGAGTGTGACGCCGTGCTCGTGCAGCCACTGGGCGGTGTCCCGTTGATCGGCCTTGCACGCGGTGGCCAGCAGCAGGTGGCCATGCTTGGACGCGCGCGAGAAGTCGAGCCCGGTCTTTGCGAGGTGCTGCAAGATGGAACGATCGCCGTGCCGGGTTGCCGCCGCCGCCAGCCGATAGGCAAAATCCTTAGGCAGCGCAGCATCGGGGAGGGTGTTCAGGAACTGGACGACGTCCTCGAGGTCCTCGCTTTCAGCGAGGACGCGGATTCGGTCGAGTAGGGCGGATTTCATTGCACGGCTCGCGATGTCGTGTGGGGAATGGCGGATGCCGTCTTTGTATTCTGGCCGTGCTAAAGCTCAATCCATCCATCTCTTGGTGGCTTCAGATGCCTTGCTCAACGGATAGTCATGCGGAGGCATTTCTGCACTTTCACTGACGTAAGATCTTGGCCCTACGTGAGATTCTGTCCGCACCGCAGGAGCGGTGCGAAGAAGTCCGTTCCCACGCAGAGCGTGGGAACGAGGTCCATTGGGTTGGTGCGTCGGTCGTGCATTTTCTGAAACCCACGTCCCTCCATTCAAGTAACATCGGACATCATCTGTCTTGCGCAACTCGGAGGCCGTCAATGTCGTTGTCACGCTGGTTACTCGGTCTGTGCGTGCTGGTTGTTGCCACGTCGCCGGCTGCCGCTCAGGATCCGTTTCGATTTGTGCCCAGTCAAGCGGAGATCGTGGTCACGGTTGACCGCACTGCCGACCTGGTCAACGCAATCGAGACGAATGAACTGTTCAAGGACGCCCAGAAGCTTGCCGGCGTGCGCGAAGCCTACGAAACAACCAATATTCAACAACTCTACGCCCTCATTGGCTTCTTCGAAAAACAGCTCGGCCTGAAGCGCAACGAGATCATCGAACAGGTGAGCGCGCGCGTCATATTTGCCGCCCGCGTCACTGACAAGAAAGGGGCGATGGCCGTTATCCAGGCGAAGGATGCCAAGACGTTGCGCCGCTTTCTGGATGTTGCTTTCGACATTCTTCAGCAGGAACTCGATCGTCAGGAGTCGAAGGACAAGGTCGTCCGCAAGAAACAAGGCGATTTTGAAATCGGGCAAATCGGTTCGAAGCTGAGCTTTGCCATCAGCGACGCGACCCTGGTCGTCGCCACCGACGAGAAGGTGTTGAAAGCAGCGCTGGACGCCAGCGTGGGCAAGGGAGAGCAGAAAAGCATCCTCAGCGTTGCCAACTTCATCGACGCCCGCAAGGCCGCACCGCCGAAGGCGCTGGGTTGGGCCTGGATTCACCTGGACGAGATTCGCAAATTTCAAAACTTCAAGGACGGCCTGAACGCCGCGTCGCTCGATCCATTGCAGGTATTGCTCTTCGGCGGGCTGACCGATTTGCTCAAACGATCGCCGTACCTATCCGCGTCGCTGCTGCGCGAGAGCGAGACGCTGCACCGCGTGTCGATCCAGATGCCGCGAGGCCGGGAGGGGATGGCGGCGCTGGCGCACATGATCCTGCCGACGCCGGGCAAGGGCGTTCTGTCGCCACTGATGCCGCCGCGCGTTCTCTCGACGACGAGCTATCACCTCGATCTCGGGCAGTACTGGGACAAGCGCGTCGACATCCTCGGCGAGAAAAACGCCAAGGGACTCGAAGAAGGCAGTCAGAACCTGGCCAAGGTGCTCGGCGGGATCAAGCTCGAAAAGCTGTTCCACGCCGCCGGCCCGCATCATCGGCTCGTCTTCGCCCAGCAAAAGGAGAGCCCGTACAAGGTGAAGCCGGGCGCCCCGTTCCCCGCGGTCGCCCTGGTCGTCGATATGCGCGATCCGTCGTTCGCCAAGGACATGAATTCGATCCTCCGCTCCGCCGCCTTGCTCGCCACGTTTTCCGTCGGCCTCGCGCTCAAGGAGGAAACATACAAGGACTGCGAGCTGGTGTCGTATCACTTCAATGAGAAGAAGAAGGTCGATTTCGATCCGACCAACATTCGCTTCAATTTCACGCCGACCTACGTGACCTGTGGCGACCAGTTCATCATGAGCGGCACCGCGGAGCTGGCACGTGACCTGATCGACGTGCTCAAGTCCGAGAGAAAAGGTCAACCAGGCACCGCGTCGATGCGGTCGGAGGCGTTCGCGTCGGGCCTGGTCAATCTCGCCCGCACCAACCAGGACCTGCTGATGACGCAGTTGATCCTCGCGCAGGCGTTGCCGCCGAACACCGCGAAGAAGGAGGTCGAGGCAATCTTCAACTACCTCGACCGCCTCGGCAGCGTGCGGCTGGAGATGAACTACGGCGCGAACGATTTTCGTTATGACATCATCTGGCAAGCGAAGAAGAAGTAGCGTCTACTCCCCT